>NYTF01000040.1 GCA_002683355.1 Paracoccaceae bacterium
GTCGCCCTCAGGCCGCCACCGCGAGCCATCTGGGCGGGCGTTTGATCATGCTATCCTTGGGAAACAGCCCTCCGCACCCCCCGAACCAAACAAGCGATCCTTGGGAAACACCCTCTGGGATCTTTTGGCATCATTTTGCCACCCGCTGACTTTATGGGATTCTTCGGGCCCCCGACGCATCGGTGGCCACCAGATCAGTGGACTCACTTTTCCTGGCCCCTTCGAGGGGCTCCAAGACGTCCAGAAGAGGTCCCAACAGATGATCCCAACCATCTTTGGATGCAAAAGAGCGGATTTGCAAAAGTTCTTGTTTTACTGGCACCACCATTTCAGCAGCTGCCGAAGGCGTTGGTGCACGAACATCGGCAACAAAATCAATTAATGTTGTGTCAGTTTCATGCCCAATTGCTGAGATTATAGGGATACTGCTTGCAAAAGCTGCTCTGACAACTATCTCTTCATTGAAGCCCCATAAGTCCTCAAGGGATCCACCACCCCTAGCTATAATAATCACNTCAGGTCNNTCACCAAGTTGATTGAAGCCTGCAATTGCCTCGCTCACATCTGGTGCACACTTCTCTCCTTGAACTACCACTGGCCAGATNGTTACCCTTGATGGGAAACGATCACTTAAACGATGCATAATATCTTTTATTACGGCTCCAGTGGGCGAAGTAATAACACCAATATGATTGGGCAGATAGGGTAGCTGCTTCTTATTATGGGCATCGAAGATACCTTCTGCACCTAATTCTTTTTTCCGTTTTTCAAGCATAGCCATTAATGCCCCAGAACCAGCTGGGGCAAGATCATCTATTATAATTTGATATTTTGATTGTCCTGGAAAAGTAGTTAATCTACCTTTCACAACTACTTCCATACCTTCTTCGGGCAATACNCTCAATTTCAAGGCAGTGCCCTTCCAAAGAACTCCAGCAATGACCGCTCTCTCATCTTTTANATCTAGATAAATATGGCCTGAAGCAGGTCTAGAAACGCGCCCCAATTCACCTTTCACTCTAATATAGNCAAATTTAGTCTCTATTAGTTTTTTTATTCCCATCGAAATTTCAGAAACTGAAAATTCTGGTGTGTTATCTCCCAAATCGGGTAAATCAATTAAATCATTCATCTTGTTCTCTTGTCACTATTATACACACACCTTAAGACTACTTTAACATAACTCCAAGGAGACTTTTTTGCATATTTTAATATTAGGAAGTGGTGGACGTGAGCATTCTATTGCATGGGCAGTTAAACAAAATCCAAAATGCACAAAACTNACCTGTGCACCGGGCAACGCNGGAATGCAACAAATTGGTANTTGTATAAATTTAGACATAAATGATGGAAATAAAATAAAAACTTGGNCTNAAAAAAATAATGTAGATCTAGTTATCATTGGTCCAGAAGAACCCTTGTCACATGGAGTATCTGATATACTTAATCTGGCGGGTATCCTCACATTTGCGCCATCAATGGAAGCATCAAAATTAGAATCTTCAAAGCATTTCACAAAACAAATATGTAATGTTAGCGGAGCTCCCACTGCAAATTTTAAACACTTTAAAGATCAGAAAACCGCTTTAAAATTCTTGAATGATAGTGAATTTCCACTTGTGATAAAGGCGGATGGTTTGGCTGCAGGTAAAGGTGTGATTATTGCATCGACACATGCTGAAGCGGTTACAGCGATAAATGACATGTTTGGGGGCCAATATGGTGATGCTGGCGCAGAAGTGATTATTGAAGAGTTTATGGNTGGAGAAGAAGTTTCTCTTTTCGTNTTATGTGATGATACAGATATTCTATCAATTGGAAGTGCTCAAGATCACAAAAGAGCTTANGATAACGATNCTGGACCAAATACTGGNGGAATGGGTGCATACTCACCNGCGCCAATATTNNCAGCTNAAATTGAAAANAAAGCAATTTCAAAAATCATAGAACCATGCCTTAAACAAATGAAAAAGCTTGGNACNCCTTACAAGGGCGTCTTATATGCAGGTTTAATGATAAAAGATGAGGAGCCAAAATTAGTAGAATTTAATGCTAGACTAGGAGATCCAGAATGTCAGGTTTTAATGATGCGTTTAGGCGCTCAAATATTGGATTTAATTTTAGCGACTTGCGAAAATAGGTTAGTTGAAGCAAGGGTTGCTTGGGCGGATGATCATGCTATCACCATTGTTATTGCGGCGAAGGGATATCCAAATGCTTATGATAAAGGNTTTGTAATTTCTGAAACAAATAATATTGTGCAGGATAGCAACAATATGCTTTTTCATGCTGGAACAAAATTAGAAAACGAAAAAGTAATTTCAACTGGAGGAAGAGTGCTCAATGCGACTACTAGAGGCTCAAATCTCAAAGAAGCCAAAATGAGAGCGTATGAAATGGTTAAAAATGTTAATTGGAAAGATGGTTTCTATCGAAGCGATATTGGCTGGAGAGCNCTTTAGGATAATTTAAATCTGCTTCTCGGGCATATGAACTATTAAACCATCCAAGTCATCAGTTACTTTAACTTGACAGGTCAGTCGCGACCTTGACATATCAGGCTCCCATGCAAAATCGAGCATGTCTTCCTCCATGTCATCCTTGGGGGGTAATATTTCTACCCATTTAGCATCCACATAAACATGACAAGTCGAACATGCGCATGCTCCCCCACAATCAGCTTCTATTCCAGGAACATTATTGTCTCGAGCACCCTCCATAACTGTAAGACCACTATCTACGTCAACCGAATGTTCAGTCCCATCGTGTTCAATGTAAGTAATTTTTGGCATAAGAATCAGACCTTAAATTTTTTAATAGGTCTAACAATNGTTTAACAATCAGACCAGTATTTTTTTTTACAACATTTATTTTGTATATGGTTATAAAAACACGTCAAGTATCAATCATAAATCGTCATAATAAAATTAGAAGCTTATTGAAAGTCTAATAGCAATGTTCTATCTTTGTTCTTATGAAGATATCTAATGGAATTAACCCAAAGTGGCCTCAACCTCCATCAGCCCTGCCACATAACCTCTTNANCATTCCCCCTAATGGATCAATGNTCACTGTAGCTGGGTTAGTTTTAGTAAGACAAAAGCCTGGCACAGCCAGTGGCGTGGTTTTTCTAACTTTAGAAGACGAATTCGGCGTTTCTAATATTATTGTTTGGCCAAATATTTTTAAAAAATTTCGCAATCAAGTTATAGGTGGAAGAATGCTTAAAATAACCGGAAAGCTTCAAAGAGAAGATAACGTGACTCACATAATAGCAAATTATATTGAAGACATAAGTATAATGCTCGATGAGCTTTTGAGTGAAAATACTACTTAATTANTATAAAATANCNCANTAAATAATATTAAAAATAATTATTAAATTACCATTGAAGCTTTCAATATAATCATACACTCACTATACGCATATTATGAAGATCAGTGAGCCAAAAAGTCGTCCCGACTTAGCCAACGCAAAAAAGATATCTGATACTAGATATGGTCAACCTAAGGTTGGTCTAGTTAGTCTTGGTTGTCCAAAAGCATTAGTAGACAGTGAAAGAATTTTAACTCGGCTCCGAGCGGAAGGCTATTCAATTTCGTCAGATTATAATGACGCAGAGGCAGTAATAGTNAATACATGTGGTTTCCTCGATTCTGCAAAAGCTGAAAGCTTNGAAGCNATTGGTGAAGCNNTAGAGGAAAATGGNAAAGTTATTGTAACAGGATGTTTAGGNGCTGAACCAGAGTATATAACAGGAATGCACCCATCGGTTCTCGCGATAACAGGCCCACAACAATATGAAAAAGTTTTAGACGCAGTACACAAAGCTGTCCCACCCAAACCTGATCCATTTGTCGANTTACTTCCTNCCTCAAATATTTCCTTAACTCCAAGGCACTATAGCTATTTAAAAATTTCAGAAGGCTGTAATCACAAGTGTAAATTCTGCATAATCCCAAATATGCGAGGCAAATTAAATAGCCGCCCCCCACATGCTATCCTAAAAGAGGCCGAGAAATTAGTGGACAATGGTGTAAAAGAATTATTAATAATTTCTCAAGATACAAGTGCATACGGCCTAGACCTAAAACATGCGGAGATTGGTGGATATCGTGCACACATTGTGGACTTAGCTAAAGAACTTGGGACTTTAGGAGCTTGGGTGAGACTACATTATGTCTATCCATATCCTCACGTTAGAAGATTAATACCATTTATGGCAGAAGGAAATATTTTACCCTATTTGGATATTCCCTTCCAACATTCACATCCCGATGTTCTTCGTCGAATGTCTCGCCCAGCAGCCAGTAGTAAAACTTTAGAAGAAATAAAAGTTTGGCGAAAAGACTGTCCTGAATTAACAATCAGATCAACATTCATAGTTGGATATCCAGGAGAAACAGATTCAGAGTTCCAACATTTGCTTGATTGGTTAGGCGAGGCGCAACTTGACCGAGTAGGATGCTTTCAATACGAAAATGTTAAGGGAGCACAATCGAATTTATTACCAGAACAGATTCCTAATGAAGTGAAAGAAGAGCGCTGGAAAAAGTTTATGGAGATATCACAAAATATTTCAAAAGCAAAATTAGAAAAGAAAATAGGTAAAAAATTAGATGTTATTGTNGATTCTATTGAACCAGATGGAGCCACATGTAGGACGATGGCCGATGCACCTGAAATAGATGGTAATTTATTTATTGATGAAAATTTTCAAAATTTATCAACTGGTGACATTGTGCAAGTAGTTATTGATGAAGCTTCAGAATATGATCTTTGGGGGAAGTTAATTGTTTGAACAGACTTGATTTGATTTTTATCTAGATTTTGAAAATGTCTGTGCTACTTAAGGATCATGGAAAAAAAACTTGAGATAATTTACAATGAAAACTGTCCCGTTTGTCGTTTTGAAATTAATCATTATAAAACTTACGCAGCAAAGAAAAACCTATCAATAAAGTTTATAGACTTAAATAATGTTGATTTGAAAAAGTGGAATCTAACAAAAGACAAGGCAGCACAAAGACTTTATGCTTTTGATCAAGGAAAGAAATATGAAGGAGTATCTGCCTTTAATATCTTATGGTCAAAAATGCCCAGATATAAATTTTTAGCGTTTATTGTACAAATTCCAATATTAAATAAAGCATCAAACATAACCTATGATAAAATACTAGCGCCCATAATTTACAAAATGCATTTAAAAAGAGAATTAAAAAAATCTATTAACGCTAAAGCTACCCGCTAACCATCAATCCGTATATTTTTGTTTTGAGGATCATATGGGCTGTCTTCCACAATTGTAGCAGGCCATCTATTACCCAAAATTAAGACCTCTAATTGTTGACCTACAGATGAATGGGTATTTAAAACATATCCCATACCAATTTGTTTGTTAAATGCCACTGAAAACCCTCCTGACGTTAGTCTTCCAACTTTTAAGTTGTCGCAGAAAAGTGCCTCTCGACCCCAAGGATCAGCATCTTCTGGGCCATCAATCAGAAGTGTTACACATTTAGACTGAACACCTTTTTCAATCATTTTTTCTTTGCCATAAAAAGTTTTATCTAAATCAACAAATCTAGTTAAATCTGCTTCTAATGGAGTTGCGTCTCGGCCAAGCTCTGTACCAAATGCTCTGTAAGATTTTTCCTGCCGCAACCAATTCTGAGCTCGAGCACCAACAAGCATCATTCCGTACTTTTTACCAGCACTCTCTAATAGATCAAACAAGTAATTTTGCATCTCAATTGGATGATGAAGCTCAAAACCCAACTCGCCCGTATATGCAACCCGAATTGCTTTTACTGGACACATGCCCAATTCAATATTTCGCTGAGAAAGCCAAGGAAAGGTTTTATTGGACAAGGCTTCGTCAGGATTAGGAGTTTTTATGACCTCTCGCAAAACTTCACGAGTCTTTGGCCCAGCAATGGCGAATACNCCCCATTGATTGGTAACATCATGAATTTCTANGTAACCAAATTCATCAACTTTGTCCTCAATTGATTTACGTAAGAAATCAGCATCATAATCAGTCCAGGCACCAGCCGATACTAGATAATAACTGTTCTCACCATCCCTTATGATGGTGTATTCTGTTCGAGTAGTACCAAAAGACGTTAATGCGTAAGTAAGGTTTATCCTATTAATTTTTGGTAGTTTATTACACGTAAACCAATCTAAGAACTTTGTCGCACCCGGTCCTTTAATAATATGCTTTGTAAAAGCTGTCGCATCAATTAAGCCNACACCATTTCTTATTGATTGAGCTTCACGTACTGTATATTCCCACCAAGATCCTCGTCTAAATGAACGACTTTTCTCATCAAATTCATCATCCNCATTCAAAGGGCCAAAATAATTAGGTCTTTCCCAACCATTNACAAACCCAAATTGAGCACCTCTAAGTTTTTGACGGTCATAAGCTGGAGCGGTTCTTAAAGGTCGGGTAGCCGGTCTTTCCTCATCTGGATGATGAAGCACATAAACATGATCATAACATTCTTCATTTTTTCTAGCTACAAAATCAGTCGTTATCCATTTTCCATAACGCTTTGGATCAAGTGAAGCCATATCTATTTCAGCTTCACCATCAACCATCATTTGTGCCATATAATGACCTGTGCCCCCTGCAGCTGTTATTCCAAAGCTGAATCCTTCAGCGAGCCACATATTTCGCAAGCCGGGTGCAGGGCCTACTAGCGGATTACCATCTGGTGTATAACAAATAGGCCCATTAAAATCGTCTTTTAAACCTGAGTTCTCACATGATGGAACTCTATGTATCATTGCCATATATTGTTGTTCTATTCTCTCTAGATCGAGCTGAAACAAATCAGCACGAAAACTATCTGGCACACCATACTCAAATCTTGCTGGAGCATTTTTTTCATAGACACCTAATATCCAACCGCCCCTTTCTTCACGCACATATGATTGCGCGTCTGCATCTCTGATCACTGGGTGTTCTGGATTTTTTTTTCGCCACTCAACTAAACTTTGATCTTGATCGGTTACAATAAATTGATGCTCAACTGGTATTGCCGGAATCTTAATATTTAAAAGCTTGGCTGTTCTCTGAGCATGATTGCCAGTCGCAGTAACAACATGCTCTGCGACAATAATCTTTGTTTCCTCTGAAGGTAACAAGTTACCCCCTTTTTCAATCATTTTTGTACAAGTGACATTCCATTCTGAGCCCGTCCACTCGTAACCATCTACTTGCCACTTACGCTCAATTATTACTCCTCTTTGACGTGCACCCTTTGCCATCGCCATTGTAACGTCCGCAGGGTTAATATAACCATCAGTGGGATGGTAAATTGCACCTTCTAGATCTTCAGTATTTATTAAAGGCCAACGATCTTTGATTTCTTTTGCTGTTAGCCACTCATAAGGGATTCCGACTGTTTCTGCAGTGGAAGCGTAGAGCATATATTCGTCCATACGCTCCTTTGTTTGAGCCATGCGTAAATTTCCAACAACCGAGAACCCTGCATTAAGTCCTGTTTCAGTCTCTAATTCCTTATAAAACTTTACAGAATAATCATGAATATGACTTGTGGCATATGACATATTGAACAAAGGCAACAAACCTGCTGCATGCCATGTGGATCCAGAGGTTAGTTCATCACGCTCTAATAACATAACATCCTGCCATCCAAACTTAGCTAAATGGTATGCAATACCAGTTCCAACTGCTCCACCACCAACGACCAAGGCTTTCACATGCGTTTTCATTACAAACTCCAACTTTTAATTTTTAACATCTTGCAGAATTCAAAAAGTAATAACTCAATTAGCCGACCGAAACACATCCAAATCCGACCTATTCAAATAAATCTTATACTCAATTATCTTTTACACATATTCAAATTGTTTTGTTATATACACAAAAAATAAGACTGTTCTATAATCAGACTAATATTTCAAAAATTATAGAACCCTTTCTAAATCTAAAATTAAATCTTCTGGATCCTCCAGCCCAACTGACATTCTGAAAATACCATCACCAGCAAATGCTTTATAACTTTTCGCTTGAATATTTGATAACCTAAAAGATCCATTTATCAATTCTTCTGTAGGCATCCAAAAAATTAAACTCCGATGGTGACCCAATGATACAGCATAATGAATTACCTCGAGTTTAGACGCCATTTTGTTAGCTAGTGCTTTACCCACAGATTCATCGCCTACTTGGAAGCTTAACATTGCAGAAAAATTATTCATCTGCTCTTCTGCTAACTTATGTTGTGGGTGGCTCTCCAAACCAGGATATTTCACGTCTGTTACATTTGGATGTTTTTCTAACCAATTTGCTATTATCATCGCATTTTTTTCATGTGCTTCCATTCGCAATGGTAATGTAGAAACTCCCCGAGCAATCAACCAAGCGTTAAATGGTGACATAACACCGCCATGATGAATACCAGCTTCAAGCCTTAATTTCCCAATCAACGAACGAGATCCAGCAATTATCCCACCTACTGCGTCTCCATGTCCACACAAATACTTTGTTGCTGAATGCATAATTAAATCTATCCCGAGCTTAGATGCTCTCATTCCAAGGGGAGTGGCAAATGTGCAGTCTGCCGAAAGAATAGCACCTACTTGATTGGCAATCTTTTTTACAGCTCTAACATCTGTAAGACGTAGGATCGGATTCACTGGGGACTCGATATGAATTAATTTAGTATTTTTTTTGACTGCGTTATTTAAAGCATTTAGATCAGACATATCTACAAAAGTAGTCTCAATTCCAAATCGAGGCAGAGTATCTCTCGCCAATTCCGCCACACCTGCATAAGAAACATCTGACACAATAACGTGGTCTCCAGATGATAGAAATGTCATAAATATTGCCGTAGCAGCAGCCATACCAGATGCAGTACAAAGCGCATCTTCTACACCTTCTATCTCAGCAATTTTTTTCTCTAACATCGACACTGTTGGGTTCGCCCAACGAGCATAAAGCCAGGGACTATCATCTTTTAAATCATGCGCCGAAAAACCGGCGGCTTCTTCACTAACGAATGTCGAGGACATATGAAGTGGTGGTGCAGATGCGTTTGTTGCTGGATCTGGCCCCTCCCCCCCATGAATAGCAATAGTTCTTATACCTGAATATGTATTTTTTTTCATTATATCCCTCAAAATTTTATTTAATTAGCCATAAATATTTTTAAGTAAGAGTCGAGCGTTTAACACTAGAATTTCCAACTATTTTTTATTAACTATTAAAAAAAATTGAGGAATGAAATGGAAAATCCTTTATTAGCCCCGTGGAGTAACAAATTTGGAATACCACCATTTTTACAAATAGAGGATGCGCACTTTGAAGAAGCTTTTAACTTATCCATAGCAAAAGCTAAAAATAATTATGATGCTATTGCTGAAAATGAAAATGCTCCAACCTTCAACAATACTATCACTGAAATGGAAAAAGCAGATGAAGCTTTGAGTAAGGTCAGTCATGTATTTTTTAATCTTGTTGGGGCAGACAGCAATATTAAACGGCAAGAAATACAGTTAAAAATTGCCCCTAAATTAGCCCGTTTCAATTCAGAAATATTAACTAATCCAAAACTTTGGACTCGCATTAAAAAACTAAATGAGGATGTGGAAAATTCCAATTGTACGACTGAACAAAAAAGAGTCATATTCTTGTATTATCAGATATTTGTAAGGGCTGGGGCGGAATTAAAAGAAACTAATAAAAGACGCTATCAGTCAATCATGTCACAGTTGGCAACTTTGGGAACTGAGTTTTCTCAAAACTTGTTAGCGGATGAAAGCTCCTGGTGCCTTGCCCTTTCATCAAGTGAATTAGACGGGCTACCTGACTTTTTAATAGACACATTGAAAAAAAATGCAGAAGAACGTGGGATCGACGGTTATCTGATAATCTTAAATAGGACAACAGTTATACCATTTTTGCAATTCTCCAAACACAGACACCTTAGAAAAAAAGTATATTTAGCGTGGATTTCAAGAGGGAATAATAATAGTAAAACTAATAATTTAGAGATAATATCAAAAACGCTTACGTTAAGAAATGAGCGTTCCAGTTTATTAGGTTATGACAATTTTTCTCATTTTAAATTAGAAACAGAAATGGCACAAAATTCTAAAAATGTAAAAGACCTCTTAATGTCAGTTTGGGAGCCTGCAAAACGAAGAGCTAAAAGTGACAAATTGGAACTGCAAAAACTCTTATCTAAAGATGCCATAAAGGATGAATTAAGAGCTTGGGATTGGCGATATTACGCAGAAAAAAGGCGTATTCAAAATTATTCAATAAATGAAGTTGAAATAAAATCCTATCTTCAGTTGAACAAGATGATTGAGGCTGCATTTTATTGCGCAACAAAATTATTTAATTTAGATTTCAAACTTCTCAATTCCAATTTATACCACCAAGATGCTCAGATTTGGGAAGTTACCCGAAATGGTGAACATCTAGCATTGTTTATTGGAGATTATTATGCTCGTAGCTCTAAACGATCTGGCGCGTGGTGCTCCGCCCTTAGAAGTCAATCCAAGTTAAATGGTAATGTACGTCCAATTGTTGTAAATGTTTGTAATTTTTCAAAACCAGACAACGATAAGGAATGCTTATTAAGTTTTGATGAAGCCTCAACCCTTTTTCATGAATTTGGGCATGCGCTTCATTCAATTTTATCAAATGTGTCATATCCTTTGGTATCAGGTACATCAGTAGCAAGAGACTTTGTAGAACTTCCTAGCCAATTATTTGAGCATTGGTTGGAAGTACCTGAAGTATTGGAGAAATATGCAATTCATTATAAAACTGGAAAACCTATTTCAAAACACTTGCTTGAAAAACTTAAGAAAGCAAAAAATATTGATCAGGGATTTAGCACAGTCGAGTATCTTTCATCGGCAATTGTTGACTTGTTCCTTCATGAAGGGCCAGTTCCAAAAGATCCGATATTAAGACAGAACGAAATCCTAAGATCAATAGACATGCCGACTTCAATTGATATGCGCCATTCAATAACACAATTTGCACATATTTTTTCAGGAGATGGCTACTCTTCTGGATATTATTCATACATGTGGTCAGAAGTGATGGATGCAGATGCGTTTAAGGCATTTGAAGAAAAAAATAACCCATTTGATAAGGAAACAGCTAAAGCTCTGCACGATTGTATTTTATCAAAAGGTGGTTCGATTGCACCTGAACAAGCATACATTAATTTTCGAGGTAAACTTCCAAATGTGAAAGCATTACTCGAGCAAAGGGGTCTATCCACCGCAGGGAATATAACTTAAAGAAACATTGTTACAATTAATTTTATTGTGCTTACTTATAGAAAGAAAGTAGGATAAATTAATAATACACTAATGTGTAAATAATATAAAATTGGCTACAAAATAATGGAGATAGTAGATGACTATTCATATCGGAGCTGAAAAATCAGATATTGCTGAAACTGTATTATTACCNGGTGATCCTTATAGAGCAAAATGGGCTGCTGAAACATTTTTAGAAAAACCAAANTTAATAAATGAGGTAAGAGGAATGTTAGGATTCACTGGAACATGGAAAGGTAATAAGGTTACTATTCATGGNTCTGGTATGGGCATGCCTTCTATCTCAATCTATGCAAATGANTTGATAAAAAATTATGATGTTCAAACCTTAATACGTATTGGGTCATGTGGTGGAATGGTTGAAAAAGTTGGTATTAGAGATATTGTCCTGGCAATGTCAGCCTCTAGCATGTCGTCTATGAACAAACCAATTTTTAAAGATCTGAATTTTGCGGCGACCGCAAATTGGGATTTATTAAATGAGGCTGCAAAAGCTGCAAAAAAAAGAAATTCAAAGGTGCATATCGGCAATATATTTTCGTCTGATGTATTCTACTCAGAACACGAAGATATAGACCGCGAGATGAAGCGACATGGTGTATTGGCAGTCGAGATGGAAGCAGCTGAACTATACACATTAGCAGCAAGATACGAAAGAAGAGCACTCGCTATTTTGACTGTTAGTGACCATCTCATTACCCATGAAGCTTTACCATCTAAAGACCGGGAGCGCTCATTTGGTGAAATGGTCGAGATAGCATTGGAGGCTGCATTTAATGAAACTTCGTAAATTAGGAAATTTAGACTTAAATGTAAGTGCAGTTGGTTTGGGCTGTATGAGTTTTGCAGGATTTTACGATCCTACAACTAAAGAAGAATCCTTTAAATGTTTGGACGAAGCTAGAAACGTTGGTATTAACTTCCTTGACACAGCAGAAATGTATGGTTGGGGTTTGTCAGAAGAGATCATTGGAGAATACCAGTCTTTGAATAAATACGAATTTCACGTTGCAACCAAAGGAGGTATTGTTAGAGGAGCTGCTAGAGGAGTTAATGATAATTCTGAAACAGGTCTACGAAAATCGTTGGAAGGCTCCTTAAAACGATTAAAAGTTGACTATATCCCACTGTATTACATACATCGCAGAGACTATACCTTTGATATTGAAGATGTGTCNGGCACTTTAAAAAAATTTATTGATGAGGGTAAAATTGGTGGTTTTGGATTTTCCGAAATATCCCCAAGTTCTTTAAGACGCGCGTCTAAAATTCATCATGTAACTGCTATACAGAATGAATATTCACTTTGGACGCGTTACCCAGATTTAGGGATGTTGCAGACATGCAAAGAATTAGGTACAACTTTTGTACCTTTTTCTCCACTGGGACGGGGTATATTATCTAATAATGATTTAACTCCATTAAATTTTTCTGAAACTGATTTTAGAAAAAACCAACCCCGTTTTCTTGAACCAAACTTTACGAAAAATATGAAATCTATCAAAATTTTCAGAGACTTTTGCAAATCTAAAGGATGGAGCCCCGCAAGTGTATCTATTGCATGGACATTGGATCAAGGCGATCACACCATACCAATACCAGGAACACGATCAGCAACCAATCTAAAAGATTTTTCTTCTGGAGCTACTATACTATTTACCGATTCAGATCGCGCTGACATTAAAAAAATTCTACCAGTTGGATGGGCTCATGGCGATCGTTATTCTGATGCACAAGTAACAGGGGTTGAACGTTACTGCTAATACAAAAATTAAGTTTACTAGCCACCCACCCCATGAGATTGGTCATATTTATTTTTACTCGCTTTTTTCCAGCCGTTTAATTTATCAAGATTTGTTGAAAAAACTTCAATTTCTAAAGGATAACAATCTGCTTTATCACTTGAATGGCTAGAGGCACAGTTTCCACCAGGGCACGCACTTAAACCCACTATCAAATCAATTTCCGCGAAGAATTCAAGATAATCCCCAGGCTTTACCGGGCTTTCTTTCATAAAATATTGGCCAGTATCACGGGTAAAACCAGTACACATAAAAACATTCAAAACATCATGAATATAACTTTCTGCTGACGGTATATCCAAATCACAATGGTGTGCTAATGCTCTTGTTAGATTAGAATGGCAGCAAAAATGATAATGATCTCCACCTGAAATTAAATTATTGGTATAAGGATCGCAACGCGTACCAATAATATCATGGACGGACCCACCAAATGAATCAAAACCATACCAATCCAAAGTATCATGTGTGATGGTTGCCATAGGCCGCATTGCAGGTAAGCTTGACCAAAGGCGGTCTTTTGTAGAAACATGCGTACCATGCAGAGCCCTTGTCTTTCCAGAATAGAAAGTCTCCGCAAGGTTGTGCCTATTCCACAAATTTAAATCGCCAACCTGTGATCCTTCCAAAGACTTAACTCGAAAAAATTGACCAGCTTTCACATCAAGACAACCAGCAGAACGAGGTGAAACTACCATGCTGTTAGTTTTCTTCATCACCTTTCGCCCGTCTTCATAAATACTAAAATTGTAATTCTCTATTCTAGCCGGATTGTAGCAGATAACTGGTTCTAATGCCTGTAACCTCTCAGCATCTTCAGGTCTTTTTCTATCCTTGTTTACTAATTTCATATGTCTCTCCTAAGCATTTTGACCTGCAATTAATCCCGAAAAAATGCATCCCCCTAAAAACGTACCCTCTAAAGCGTTATAGCCATGATAGCCACCACCACCAAAACCAGCAACTTCACCCGCTGCAAATAAGCCCTGAATAACATCTCCATTTATATTTAATGCACTTCCAGTTGTGTTNGTTTGAATACCTCCTAGCGATTTTCGAGTTAAAATATTTAATCGTATGGCGATTAACGGTCCATTTCTTGGATCAAGTAGCTTGTGAGGCTTTGCCGTTCGCAAAACCCTATCACCAATATATTTNCGAGCACCATATAAAGCCATAATCTGAGCATCTTTTGAGAATCTATTGTTGATTTGCATATCTCTATCAAGAATCTTCTTTTTGATATCCGTATAGGAAATAACAGCATTTTTTTCTTTTGAATTCATACCNGAAACTAAGTCTTTTAAGTTATCAGAAATCACAAAATCTTCTCCAAATTTTTTGAATTTCTCAATAGCTTCAGGAGCACCCTTTCCTAGCCTTGATTTTAAAACTTTTATCCAACTTTTAGAGGTAAAATCAGGGTTCTGCTCTGATCCAGACAGTACAAACTCTTTTTCAATAATTTTTTGTGTAAGTACCAGCCAACTATAACTATAACCTGTTTTCAGTATATTTTTTAGAGTATTAAGAGTATCAAAGCCAGGCATACAAGGTGATGGCAAGCGATTGCCTGTCGCATCAAACCACATTGGACTCGGACCAGACAAGATTCGTATTCCATGGTTAGGCCAAATTGAATTCCAATTTCGAATACCTTCAGTATAATGCCACATTCGATCAATATTTATTAATGATACTCCTTGCTCAGAAGCTCTTTGTTGTATTTTTCCATCTACATAATCAGGCACACCAGAAATCAGAAACTCTGGAATTTTACCTATNCTTTTTGATGGCCAGTATTTCTTAACCAAATCAAAATTTCCACCAATGCCTCCAGAGCAAAGTATCGTGTTCTCTGCAATAATTTCAAAATTAGACACTACTATTCTATTTGTAGACTTCCCCCTAAGGGCCTCATCATCTGCCAAAATATCTCCTGATATACCTTTGACCTCGCCATCACTCATGATTAAGTTTTTTGCACAGTACCTAAATTTGGCTTTTATTTTTCCACTCAAAATCAATTCTTTAACTTCAAAAATAAAAGGATCGACAACGCCCACACCTGTGCCCCAAGTTAAATGGAAGCGAGGCACCGAATTGCCATGCCCACCAGCTTGACCTCCTCCTCTTTCAGCCCAACCAATACTAGGAAACCACCGTAGACCTTTTTTTCGCAATAATTGACGCATTGGACCCGCAGAGAAGTCTATGTATTTTTCTGCCCACAATTTGGGATTTTCATCCTCTGCTCTATTAAATTGAGCAGAACCCATCCAATCAGAGTACGCCAGATTTTTACTGTCTTTTATACCGACTCTTCTTTGTTCCGGTGTGTCAATCATAAACAAACCACCTAAAGACCAATATGCCTGACCTCCAATAGATTGGGGACCTTCTTGATCAATTATAGTGACCAATCTACCGCGCTTTGCTGCTTCAATAGCAGACATCAGCCCCGCTAGACCAGATCCTACAACAAGAACATCTGTTTGAAATTGCATTTTTGAAGACTCCAGATCATATTGAAAATCATGATGCCTTTTTCTTAATTCGAACGCCAGACCGACGTTTCTTTTTTTTTCGCTTAAATTGTAAACTCTCCCCATCTTTAGAATTTGGCCCATTTCTGCTAAAATCTTTTGTATCTACCCCATTAATCATTTCTTTATTAAAATTCTTATTTCTTCTTCCACGAGATTTTCTTCTGACATTCTCATCAGGCACCTTCTCCCAACGCACACCACCAGCAACCTCAATATTTAACTTTATTTTTCTTTCAATTGCTAAAAAATCTTTCATCTCTGTCATAGAGCAAAATGCTATAGCAATACCTGAAGCACCAGCTCTCGCAGTTCGTCCTATACGATGAACATAGTTTTCCGGGACATTAGGTAAATCAAAATTGAAAACGAAGTCTACTTCCGGAATATCTATGCCTCTTGCTGCCACATCGGTAGCGACCAGCACATTAATACTACCATCTTTAAAAGCTTGCAAAGCTCGATCTCTTTGACCTTGCGATTTATTACCATGTATAGAATTGGCTGTGAATCCTTGTCTGATTAAATTTTTCATAAGCTTTTCAGCACCATGTTTGGTTCTTGAAAAAACCAGTGAACGTTTTGCCTGATGGTGAGATAATAATTTTTTTAATAAATCGGGCTTATCACCTTGNGTCACAAAATGTACAAATTGGGTAATTTTATCTGCTACTTTTCCTGGTGGGCTTACCTCTATTCTGATTGGTTGATTTAAATATGTATTAGCAATTTCTGACATTAATTTAGGCATTGTTGCTGAAAATAGCATTGTTTGCTTCTGAATAGGTAATAGCTTTGAAATCTGTCTCAATGCATGAATAAAACCCAAATCAAGCATCTGATCAGCCTCGTCCAAGACCAAGTAATGCGTATGCTCCAAAGTTACAGCTCTTCGATCAAGTAAGTCTATTAAGCGACCAGGAGTAGCTACTAAAATATCCATTCCTTTTTGCAACTTATGAATTTGNGGATTTATTGATAAACCTCCAACGACCATTCCTACTCTTATTGGACTTCCTCTCACAAATGACTTGATTGCTTCTTGTATCTGTTTCGCNAGTTCTCTAGTTGGAGCAAGAATTAATGCATGTGTGGACTTTGGAAGGGGTTTTACACGGTTTTCCATCAAGCGATGAGCGATAGGCANTCCAAATGCTGCTGTTTTTCCAGTTCCCGTTTGGGCAAGACCCATAACATCTCTACCGTTGAGCACATGAGGTATCGCTTTATATTGAATTGGTGTTGGTTCTATCAATCCTAATACTTCAATTTTATCCATCAAAATGGGATTTAATCCTAGTATATCAAAACTTTTCATTTTGCTCTTTCTCACTGGCGACGTGCTTAAAATTTTTAAAACTAAATATGCAAATTTTATTTAAGATTAAATTATAGCCCACTAATTAAAACGAATTTTTATACTGCCTTGTGCAATATCCATCATGCTTTTTAACACTTAACCAGATATAGTTGCGATTTANAATCAACCATTANTTATAGATTATTGGAAACCAATCCTCACGCAGGCGATCACCCGGCTTCATATTGTGACCAGGGAAAGGAGGTGAAGTCGGTCCNGGTCNTTCTACGTATCTTGCATCATCACCAACTAACCTTAATGAAAATGCTCTCCTTCGTTTCTTTGTTTCATTACCACGTGCACCGTGTAAAATTCTATAATGAAANGCTACTGCATCACCTGGATCCATATCCCANTCTAAAATCTTCATACCTTCAGCATCTGGATCTGGTACAGGCATATACTTAACAGTGTCTTTATAAAACTTATCTTCATTCAACCAACGTGTTGGTAAAACAGGCTTTGACCATTTATGTGACCCTGCAACACATCTCAATGTAGCATCAGTAACTGCATCAACAGGAGACCAAAAGCTAACTGTTTGACTTCCTTCCACAAAATAATAAGGGCTATCCTGATGCCAAGGTGTAGGTTTAGATGTTCCTGGTTCCTTCACTAACACATGGTCATGAAAAACTTGCACTGTTTTGGATTTCATCAGTCCAGCCGCAACTTCAGCTACTTTAGAATNCTTAATTACTTCCTGAAATTGGCTTATCCGGTTCCAGTTGCAGTAATCATCAAAAAATCTACCGCCTTCACCNTCTTTAATATTTTCAGCAGCGTATCGGCCAGGATTTTGAATATTATAATCTATGCCNNTTTGNATTAACTCGACATAATCGGCAAACANTCCTTTTATTAAGACCACCCCATCGTCTTGGAAAGACTTAATATGCTCTTCACTCAAAAAGCTNTTTGGCATTTTTTATCCATATCTAATTGTAAGAAAAACACTAACAATTGATCGTGTTCAATATCATGCTGCTCGTTCTACCATCATTTTCTTGATTTCTGCAATTGATTTTGCAGGATTAAGTCCTTTCGGACAAGTTTTTGTGCAATTCATAATTGTATGACATCTATACAATTTAAAAGGGTCTTGTAAATCGTCCAAGCGCTCTGTTGTCGCCTGATCTCTTGAATCTATAATCCACCTGTAAGCATGTAATAATGCGGCTGGACCCAAATACTTGTCACCATTCCACCAGTAACTTGGACATGACGTGGAGCACGATGCACACATTACACACTCATANAACCCATCTAACTTTTTCCTNTCTTCAATGGACTGTCGCCATTCTTCCTTTGGTCGTTCTGTTTTTGTTTCCAACCATGGCATAATACTTGCATGTTGTGCATAAAAATTTGTTAAATCTGGTATCAAATCCTTNACAACAGGCATGTGTGGAAGAGGGTATATACTAACATCACCTTTGACCTCATCTAAGCCAAATATACANGCCAAAGTATTAGCACCACCAATGTTCATAGCACAAGAACCACATATTCCTTCTCGGCACGATCTTCTAAAGCTTAAGGTTGGGTCTATTTCATTCTTAATTTTAATTAAAGCGTCAAGAAACATTGGCCCACAAGAATCCATATCTACGAAATAAACATCAAGTCTCGGATTCTCTCCAGTATCTGGATTCCATCGATAAATTTTAAATTTTTTTACGTTGGAGGCACCTTTAGGCCTTGGCCATGTTTTGCCAACAGTTATTCTGCTATTCTTTGGTAACCTGAATTCTACCATTTTAATACTCTTTCAATTTTTACTTAAAAGGTTCGTTCTTTGGGTGCAATACGCTTCAAGGAAATTCCTCCCTCTTTTTCTGCCGTTAATGGTTTAATACCAACATCTCGGTATGCTAAGTCTACTTTTGATCCTTGAATTTTTGCCAGCGAATGTTTCCGCCAATTTACATCATCCCGAGTTGGGTAGTCCTCATGTGCATGGGCACCTCTACTTTCTTTTCGGGCCTCTGCACCAACAATTGTAGCTAGAGAGTTTGGCATCAAATTATCTAGCTCTAATGTTTCCATAAGATCTGTATTCCATATTAGGGATTTGTCTGTCACTTTCAGATCATTCATTTTATTTGCGATCTCAGTCATTTTTTTGACACCATTAGAGAGAGTTTCATTAGCTCTAAACACTGCCGCATCGGACTGCATTGTCTTTTGCATTTCCAATCTTAATTCTGCTGTACCAATTTCGCCATTTGAGTTTCTAATATCATCAAACCGTTCCATAGCTTTTTCTACAGATTGAATATTTAACGGTTTGTTCTTGGTGGATGGATCTACCACTTTTCCAGCTCTTATGGCTGCAGCTCTGCCAAACACCACTAGGTCGATTAGACTATTTGATCCTAGCCTATTAGCACCATGAACTGACGCACATCCAGCTTCACCTACGGCCATCAGCCCTGGTTGAATTCTATTTTGGTCTTCTGTGGTTGGGTTTAATACTTCTCCCCAATAATTCGTTGGGATGCCACCCATATTGTAATGAACTGTAGGCAACACTGGGATGGCGTCTTTTGTTAAATCAACTCCAGCAAAAATGCGGGCACTTTCTGATATTCCAGGTAATCTCTCTGCTAATGCCTCAGGAGGCAAATGATTTAAGTTAAGATGTATATGGTCGCCATCCTTTCCAACGCCTCGTCCTTCCCGAATCTCCATCGTCATACATCGGCTGACATAATCTCTCGGCGCAAGATCCTTATAGGTTGGTGCATATCTTTCCATGAAACGCTCACCCTCTGAGTTGGTTAAATATCCGCCTTCGCCCCTGGCACCTTCCGTGATCAAGCAACCTGATCCATATATACCAGTTGGATGAAATTGAACAAATTCCATGTCTTGTAAAGGAAGTTGTTGCCTTGCTACCATCCCACCACCGTCTCCTGTGCACGTATGTGCAGATGTCGCACTAAAATAGCTTCTTCCGTAACCGCCTGTGGCTAACACCACCATTTTTGCGTTAAACCTATGTATTGTGCCATCATCTAGCTTCCAAGCAATAAGCCCTTGGCAGGACCCATTTTCGTCCATAATCAAATCAGTAGCAAAATATTCAATAAAAAACTCAGCGTTATTTTTCAAT
>NYTF01000041.1 GCA_002683355.1 Paracoccaceae bacterium
CTTAAACGCATATTTAAAATTGCTTCAGCTTGAGTTTCGGATAGATCAAATTCGGCAATCATGATTGATTTTGGGTGATCTTCATTCCGAATTATTTCAATAACTCTATCTAGGTTTAGAAATGCAACTATATAACCCTCGAGAACCTCCAACCTGTGATCTATTTTTTCTAAAGCAAATTGAGAACGTCTTAACAAAACATCTTGCTGATGTTGTAGGAATGCGTTCAATACTTCTTTCAAAGAGCAAACTTTAGGTGTTCTGCCATCTATTAACACATTGAGATTTAATGAAAATCGGATTTCTAATTCTGTTTGTTTAAATAAGGTTTCCATTAACACTGTTTGATCAATTGTTTTTGCTCGCGGTTCTAAAATTATGCGAACTTCTTCTGTGCTTTCATCCCTTACGTCTGCGAGAATAGGAATCTTCTTGCTATTTATTAATTCAGCTATTTTTTCAATTAGTTTTGATTTTTGCACTTGATATGGTATCTCAGTAATGACTATTTGCCACTGACCTCTATCTAATTTTTCTGCTTGCCATTTGGATCTTAATCGAAATGAGCCCCGCCCACTTTTGTAAGCTTCTAAGATATTCTTATTTGGCTCAACGATTATGCCCCCCGTTGGAAAATCTGGCCCAGGAATGTACTCTATTAAAGTTTCAATACGTGCATTTGGTGCTTTGATGAGATGAATACAAGCATTGATCAATTCATCCAAATTATGAGGAGGTATATTGGTGGCCATGCCTACCGCAATGCCACTGGAACCATTTGCTAAAAGATTTGGAAAACTGGCTGGTAAAACGATTGGCTCACTTAGGGTGCCATCATAATTTTCTTGGAAGTCAACTGCATTTTCTGACAACCCCTCCATCAGGGCTTGAGCAATTTTTGTCAGTCTTGCTTCTGTATATCTGCTTGCTGCTGGATTATCACCATCGATATTTCCAAAATTTCCTTGCCCATCTACTAATGGATATCTGACATTAAAATCTTGTGCTAGTCTTGCCATCGCGTCATAAATTGCCGCATCCCCATGGGGGTGATAATTTCCCATCACATCGCCAGAAATTTTTGCAGACTTTCTAAATCCAGAATTAGCTGCAAGCTTTAGTTCTCTCATCGCAAATAATATCCTGCGGTGAACAGGTTTCAACCCATCACGTGCGTCAGGCAATGCTCTATGCATTATGGTTGATAAAGCATATTGTAGATAACGCTCACCAATAGCTCTACTTAACGGTTCAGTTGTAATAAATGGGATTGGTTTTTCAGCGATGGTATTTTTATCTTTCATAGCTTTCATTTACAATGCAGATGNCGATGGGTCTAGGGGTAATACTATTTAATTTAATCCGTGTTAGCTAATTAGTTTGTACCCTGGATTGATTTTTCGATATTGTTATATAAGTAATTCAAAATGCGCTCTGAAACATATATTTTGCCAGGTAGCTTTAGACTATGAGAAAAAAATCTATTTTAATAACAGGATGTTCCTCTGGTATTGGGNTTGACGCCGCATATCNNCTGCATAACCTCGGTTGGCAAGTTTTTGCAACTTGCAGAAAACAAATAGATTGTGATCGATTAAAGCTTGATGGGCTTGAAAGTTTTGTNCTGGATTATGAAGATCCAATATCGATAGATTCTGCTGTTCAAAGGGTTATCAATTTGACCGGTGGAACATTAGATGCACTTTTTAACAATGGAGCATATGCAATTCCTGGTGCGGTGGAGGATGTTTCAAGGGAAGCGTTGAGGCAGGCTTTTGAGGTAAACTTTTTTGGATGGCATGATCTCATTATTAAAGTTATTCCAATAATGAGATCACAGAAACATGGGCGCATAATAAACTGTTCCAGTGTGTTGGGTTTTATTCCGATGCGGTGGAGGGGCTCATATGTAGCGACCAAGTATGCGCTTGAAGGTTTAACAGATACACTCCGCCTCGAGATGCGTGATACAAATATNAAAGTTATTTTATTGCAACCAGGACCAATAACATCGAAATTCAGNGAAAATTCTNTTGTTGGTTTTGAAAAATGGATAAATTGGAAGANCTCAGCGCGCCGTGAGCAGTATGAGTTGATATTATCGAAACGCCTTTACAATAAGAGTTTAAAAAAAGATCAATTTGAACTACCAGCTTCTGCTGTAACAAAAGTATTAATTAAAGCTTTAGAAGACAAAGTGCCAAGGTCAAAATATATGATCACAACACCAACGCGTGTTGCTGCATTACTTAAACGCTTATTGCCAAACAAATGGCTCGATAATTTTATGGCACAAAGATGAATTAAATAAAGCTTCGCTTTTTACCCATCTCGGCCTATGTGTATTCAAAGGAGAAACAAATGAATAATGACCCCCTGTTTTGGATTGTAACCGCATCCTGTTTACTAGTTCTTGTTATTTTGATGATTGGAGTTATCAGTTTCAGTCGGGGNGGAGAGTTTAACAGAAANTATTCAAATCGTTTAATGCGTTACAGAATATATGCACAGGCAGTGGCAGTTATTATGATCTTAATTTATATAGTGATTAGAGGAAGAGGGTTATAAATGGTCGTTTTAAATAAAATCTACACCCGAACAGGAGATAAGGGTGAAACTGGGCTCGGCGACGGCACAAGAGTGCCAAAATATTCAATTAGGGTAAATTCATATGGGTCAGTTGATGAAACTAACGCGACAGTTGGGATGGCTCGCCTATATTCTCATGGGTCTTTAGACACAAAGTTGGCTGCCATTCAAAATGATTTATTTGATTTGGGCGCAGATATGTGTCGCCCTAATATAGATCTAGACTCATCAGCAGAATATCCACCATTGAGAATGGTTCAGTCTCAAGTAGATCGTTTGGAGTTAGAGATTGACGAAATGAATGAAAGTTTAAGTGCTTTGAAAAGTTTTATTTTGCCTGGTGGATCACCATTATCTGCGCATTTACATTTATGCAGAACAGTAAGCCGTCGAGCGGAGCGTTTGGCNGTTGAATTAAACCAATCAGAAACAGTTAATGATTTAGCAATTAAATATTTAAATAGGCTATCTGATTGGTTCTTTGTAGCATCTAGAATTGCTAACGAAAATGGTAAAAATGATGTGCTTTGGGTCCCTGGAGCGCATCGATAAGAGAGAAATGAAAGGCTTACCAAACGGCATTGAATGAATTTTTTACTTTTAGTGTCGGTAACTTTTGATTAAATCAAAATTGTAGAAACGAATCTTGTCAAAATATGACGATTGATTGATGAACAGGAGTGAAACGGAATGAAGGTCTTGGTGCCTGTAAAGCGTGTAATTGATTACAATGTGAAAGTCCGAGTAAAGTCAGATGGAACTGGTGTGGATTTAGCAAATGTAAAAATGTCGATGAACCCATTTGATGAAATAGCAGTAGAACAAGCCATCCGNCTTAAAGAGGCTGGAAAAGTTGAAGAGATTATTGCGGTTTCTATTGGTGTAAAGCAATCACAAGAAACTTTGAGAACNGCTCTAGCAATGGGAGCTGATAGAGCTATTTTGATCGTATGCACTGAAGATGTTCATACTGACATGGAGCCATTGACGGTTGCTAAATTATTAAAAGGCGTAATAGATGCAGAGCAACCTGGATTGGTATTGTGTGGGAAGCAAGCTATAGACAATGATATGAATGCTACAGGACAGATGTTAGCAGCATTGGCTGGATGGAGCCAAGGGACTTTTGCTTCTGAGCTAGATATAGATGGTGATAAAGCTCTGGTAACCCGGGAAGTTGATGGTGGATTGCAAACGATAAAAATCAATATGCCAGCTGTTGTTACAGTAGATCTTAGGCTAAATGAACCACGCTACGCATCTCTTCCAAATATAATGAAGGCTAAACGAAAGCCGCTAGATGAGAAANCACCGTCTGATTATGGTGTTGATATTTCACCAAGACTTGAAATCATTAGCACCACTGAACCAGCGGCACGAGCGGCGGGTGTAAAAGTAGCAGACGTATCCGAATTGGTTACAAAACTTAAAGATGAAGCAGGAGTTATATAATGGCCGTACTACTTTTAGCAGAAGTGTTGTCTGGTGATGTTTCGATAGATCAGACTGCGAAAGCTCTAACTGCAGCAAAAAAACTAGGTGATGTAACAGTTTTATGTGCCTCAAATAATTGTAATTTAGCCTCTGAAGAGGTGGCTAAATTGGATGGAGTAAGCAAAGTTTTATGCGCTGAAGATGAGTCTTATGGAAACGGATTAGCAGAGCCAATTGCAGATCTTATTTTATCAATATCAGCTAATTATGAACATATCGTGGCGCCAGCTACCGCATTAGCCAAAAATATTCTACCGCGCGTCTCGGCATTATTAGATGTTATGATAATCTCAGATATTACTGGAATTATTGATGGCGGCACATTCGAGCGGCCAATTTACGCAGGAAATGCAATCCAAACAGTGAAGTCTTCTGACAACATAAAAGTACTATCAATCAGGACAGCGGGTTTTGATGCAAGTAGTGAAGGTGGTTCAGCGACGATTGAAACATTATCTTCTGTTGCTGATCCTAACCTTTCTATTTGGGTTGAGGATAAAGTACAAGCTTCAGATCGTCCTGAGTTAACTTCAGCAAAAATTGTTGTGTCTGGAGGCCGAGGTGTTGGTTCACAAGAAAGCTTTAACATTATTGAGGCAATGGCGGACAAGCTGAATGCAGCTGTAGGTGCATCAAGAGCTGCCGTGGATTCTGGATATGCTCCAAATGATTGGCAGGTAGGGCAAACTGGTAAAGTTGTTGCGCCTGATTTGTATATTGCATGTGGTATTTCAGGTGCAATACAGCATCTTGCTGGAATGAAAGACAGTAAGGTAATAGTTGCAATTAACAAAGATGAAGAAGCACCAATTTTTCAAGTGGCTGATTATGGTCTTGTAGCTGATCTATTTGATGCTGTTCCGGAGTTAACTGAAGCTTTATAAANTAATTTAATTGATTTAGTGAGGGCCGCTTTTTAGCGGNCTTCTTTATTTTGCNAGTCGCAGTGTTTTGGCTCGTAAAAATTCCATTAAGCCTCTTGGATCTTTGCGATATTTTTCTATCTCCGCCCTATCGACCGCACCCCCTATTATAGGTTTTTGTTTTTTGTGCATTGCGTAAACTATTTCGTGAAGCAATAATCCTTGTCTAATAGTGATTGAAATTTTATTTGCCCATTGGAACCAGCGACTATTTTGACCTGAAAAGTAAATTGGAATCACCTCAGCATCGGATTTCAATATCATTTTAGCTGTAAATGGTAGCCACTCACCCTCTATTGCATTACCAAACCATCCAGGCGAGGTAGCTACAGCGCCTGCAGGGAATAGGATGACTGATCCTCCCTCTTTGAGATGTGTCATGGCCAATTTTCGCATTTCTAGATTGAGCCTTACTGAGTTTTCTTCATGTGGAAAAGCTACTGGCAACATGTGGTATTGTATTTCTGGAACATTAGTCAGTAAAGATCTTGTCAGAATCTTGAAATCCTTACGAATTCTATTTGTTAACTCAGCTAAAATTAAACCATCTACTAGACCATGAGGATGATTAGCTACAATAATCAAGGGGCCAATTTTTGGTATATTTTGTATTTGAGAATTTGGAGTTATGATTTTAATTCGAAGATGACTTAAAGCTTTGCTCCAAAAGCTCTCATTTTCCTTTTTTGGGGTTTTTTCATATTCGCGCACTAAACGCATAAGTTTAATTTTTCCAGTGGTTATTTCTATAATTTTAATGATCAGGACTTTTAGCGGGTTGGTGAAAGTTCCAGCATAAGATAGATTTTTACCATCATAAGGTTGATANTCGGGGTCTCCTATTTTTGGTATTTCTTTTTGTGACAATAGTANAATCTCCAAAGTAAAATCTAATTACTCAATTTTCTTCCTCAAATCGGTTTGAAATTAAAGAAGATATTGCATTTGAAAGTTGTTGAGCTTCTGGCCCAATAGTCTCAATATTTATCTTATTACCTTTAGCGGCNGCCAACATCAATAATCCCATGATGCTGTCACCTGAAACAACCAGATCATCTTTAGAAATATTTGCGTCTGCGTTAAAACTTTCAACTGTCTCCACAAGCTTAGCGGATGCTCTTGCATGAAGACCTTTTTCATTAATGATTATATGCTCAGTATTTATGGGCATTTACTTATAACAATAGCTATCGATATATTTACGTCCAGCATTTAAAGCCTCTCTTGCTGCNTCATCAACTAGCATTTTGCGGCATTTGGCCAACTTTACGAGCATTGGTAGGTTAGCGCCATAAACGATTATTCTATTTTCTTCTGAGCATGCTCTTAGCGCTAAATTAGANGGTGAACCTCCAAATAAATCGGTAACTAAAATCACACCCGAGCCATCATCAACATCATTTACAGCATTGCAAATTTCAGTTTGCTTTGACTTTCTGTCATGATTTTCGCCAATACCTATTGCCATTAGATTTTGCTGAACACCAACTACATGCTCAAGTGCAGATTTGTACTCATCTGCTAGCCCTCCATGCGCAACTATTACGATTCCTATCACGTATTACCTTGATTTCTGCAGTTTCGATCTTTTATTTCAGCTCTCTTTATTCTAAGTATCTTTTAGACACCTGTAAGTCCCTTTTGGCAAGCCTTTCTCTAAATAATACCATTATTTTTCAATAATGGTATCAGACTATACTCTAATTTTTTTATACCATTAGCATTTAATGCTGGTATTTTTTTATTAAAATAAGTCACAAATTTTTTCTTAGGTAATCTATCAAGTTCTTTTTGATCTAGATCAATTACTAAATAAAGAGGTGCAATCAATANNGGCATTTTTAAAATACCGACAAATCGCGCTTCTATCTTCCCTGAAATTGATTTTGGTGCTGANAGGATAATTTCACTTTCAGTATTTATTAATATTACTTGATCATCGGAGATTAATTTAGCCCCATGCGTTATTAAAGCTAATGCTAATTGTGATTTTCCNCTGCCTGATTGCCCCAAAATAAGCAACCCTTTACCATCTATAGAAACAGCAGTTCCATGCACATTTTTTTTATTTTTNTGANCCANANTTAGCTCTCACNNTAACTCTATANANTTGCATATTGGACTAATAAATTAATTTTANCATCATTAATCNACANAAACTGTTTGTTTTTTGTANTAAGTATTTTAANGATANTTAGTTTAAAATACTTAATATTAATTATTTCTGAATATATTCTGCTGNTTGATTATGANGTNATTGTAATTTTGCAAAATTAAAGATTTCTGGTATTGATTTTATGAANAAATGTTGACAAAACAAATGNNAGTTGAGCGATTTAGCTANTNTCAATTTTTTATCTCAATATTNTGCTGTTTGAATATTGAAGGGGTTTTTTATGTCCACAGAACGAGTAAATAATNTATTTAAATTATCTGACCAAGGNATTAACAACGTGGGNGAGGTNTTTTATAATNTAAATGAAGCAGAGTTNCTTTCTAAAGCTGTNGACCGAAAAGAAGGNGANCTTGGAATAGGCGAGGTACTGTTAGTAAATACGGGTGAACATACTGGCCGCTCTCCAAATGATCGGTTTATTGTCAGAACCAAAGATGTTGAAGATAAAATTTGGTGGGAGAATAATACTCCCATGGCGGAGTCGGCATTTGATGTTCTTGAAAAGGATTTCAGATCACATATGAAAGAGCGTGATTTTTTTGTTCAAGATTTATATGGTGGTGCTGATCCAGATCACAGGTTAAACGTTCGAGTGATAACCGAATTGGCCTGGCACGGATTATTCATTCGTCATTTGTTAAGACTGCCAACCAATGTTGAATTAGAAGAATTTGTTGCTGATTACACAATAATTAACTGTCCGTCATTTTCAGCAGACCCAATCAGCCATGGTTGTCGAAGTAATACAGTAATAGCTATTAATTTATCAAAAAAATTAATTCTTATTGGGGGCACAGCATATGCAGGTGAGAACAAAAAATCAGTCTTCTCGTTATTAAATTACCTTCTACCGGAGCAAGATGTTATGCCTATGCACTGCTCAGCCAATCACGCTCTAAATGATACAGATGATACAGCTGTTTTCTTTGGGCTTTCGGGAACTGGAAAAACTACTTTATCTGCAGACAGTAGTAGGACTTTACTGGGTGATGATGAGCATGGATGGTCAGAAAAGGGAACGTTTAATTTTGAAGGTGGCTGTTATGCAAAAACAATAAATCTGTCAAAAGAAGCCGAGCCAGAAATATTTGCGACAACGACAAAATTTGCCACAGTGATCGAAAATATGGTTTACGATCCGGAGACCAAAGAGTTAGATTTTGAGGATGATAGTTTAACAGCGAACACACGTTGTGCATATCCTTTGCACTATATCGCTAACGCTTCTGAGAGTTCTTTAGGTGGTTCACCTAAAAATGTAATAATGTTAACATGTGATGCCTTCGGTGTTTTGCCCCCAATATCACTTTTATCACCATCGCAAGCGATGTATCATTTTCTATCAGGCTTTACGTCTAAGGTTGCTGGTACTGAGCGTGGAGTTACTGAGCCCCAGCCGACTTTTTCGACTTGTTTTGGAGCGCCATTTATGCCTCGCCGCCCAGAAGTATATGGAAACTTGTTGAAGGCTAAGATTGCCAAGCATGACGCTAAGTGTTGGTTGGTTAATACAGGTTGGACGGGAGGGCCATATGGTGAGGGAAAAAGAATGCCAATTCAGGCAACTCGGAAACTACTGACAGCAGCTCTTACTGGAGAAATATTTAATGGAGATTTTCGAATAGACGAAAATTTTAATTTGCAGGTACCAATATCTGTAAGTGGTGTAAATTCAGAATTGCTTAACCCGAGAGCAACTTGGAAGAACTCAAGTCATTATGATGAACAAGCGCAAAAACTTATTGCAATGTTTGCTGCAAATTTTGAACAGTACTTGGATTATGTGGATGAAAGTATAAAAAGCGTTGTTTTGCAATAATTTTAATAGCCAAGGCCTCGTGTGATTAAGTTTAAAGAAGCTAACAAGAGCAATAATTGAGTTACCGTTTGAAATGTCTTGTTGTTTAATTTACTACCGAATTTATTTCCAATAAATACACCAAACATTGCTGGAATACATAATATTGATGAGAAGAAAAAAGCATCTAGGGTGAAAATATTTGAGTGTATATGTCCCACGATAAATGCAATCGATCCAAATAGATATATAATGCCTTGAGATCTTAATTGTAAGTTTCTTTCAATTTGTTGAGTTAGAAAAAATGATACAGTGGGTGGGCCCCAAGTCCCAGTTAGACCTCCAAAAAAACCAGCAAAAAATCCAAACAATATTATGTATTCC
>NYTF01000042.1 GCA_002683355.1 Paracoccaceae bacterium
AAGCTTCCAGCATTACCCGGTGAAAGGCCAAAAATTTCAGATTGGGCTGATCATTTAACTACTGTTTTTCCAGAAGCTAGGGTCAAACAATTTATAGAGATGAGGGGTGCAGATGGTGGGCCTTGGCGAAAGTTATGCGCGCTACCAGCATTCTGGGTTGGATTAATGTATGATCAAAATTCTTTAGATAGTGCTTGGGATATTTGCAAAAACTGGGATGCTAATACAAGGGAAGAAATGCGTGTAGCAGCCTCAGAAGAAGGCATAGCCGCAAATACAAATGGAATATCTTTGCTAGATTTAGCTAGGGAGCTTATAGATATTTCTAGAGCAGGTTTGAAAAATCGAGCACGTCCTGGCAATGGTGGTTTAGTTCCAGATGAATGCCATTTTCTAAATGCTATTGAAGAAGTAATCGAAACAGGAAAGTCTCCTGCTTGTGAACTTATTGATAAATACAATAATGAATGGCAGAAGGATCTTAAGAATGTATATCGTGACTGCGCATACTGAAAGATGCTCAAAAAATATTAACAGCAAAAATCAATGATCACCAATTTTTTTCTCAGAGCCTTCGATTAGCCTTTTGATATTTTCCTTGTGACGAAGCCAAATCAACATGACCATTATTAGTGTCACTATCAAGGCTTTATCACCATAAAAGAAAAGAACCCATAATAGGGCTGAGATGCTAGAAATTAGTGCTGCTAGGGAAGAGTATCTAAACGCAAGAGCAATGATCAACCAAACAGAACATACCAAAACGCCAGCAACAAAATTCAATGCTAAAATTACACCAATAAATGTAGCAACTCCCTTACCACCATTGAATTTCATCCATACAGGGTAAATATGACCAACAATAACACAAATACTGGCGGTTATTGCTGCATCTTCAGAAATTATTCGAGCCAAAATCACAGCTAAAGCCCCTTTTCCTCCATCAAGGACCAGTGTAGCCAATGCTGCTATTTTATTACCTGTTCTAAGCACATTGGTAGCACCAATATTGCCCGAACCAACATTACGCAAATTTCCCAAGCCAAAAACTTTAGAAATTATAAGTCCAAACGGAATTGCACCTAAAAAATAACTAAAAATAAATATACCCAATGTTAAGATATAGTTATCCAATGAGAAATTATTCACTTGCAGAAACTCCATACACCTCACGTCCACTTACGAAGGTTTTAATTATCTTCCCTTGCATTACTGTTTCATCGTAAGGAGTATTTTTTGATTTAGACATCAAAGAAAATCTGTTTAACACAAATGGTGAATTAGGATCAAAAAGAACCAAATCAGCATTACTTCCTATATTTAATGTTCCTCCTGGTACGTTAAACCTTTTTGCTGGATTTAAGGACAATGCTCTAAATAACCTTGGAAGACCTATTGAACCGTTATGGTATAATTGCAGAGCTGCCGGTAGAATTGTCTCTAGTCCGACTGCGCCACTGGCAGCCTCTTCATAAGGCAGCCTTTTGCTCTCCTCATCTTGCGGGGTATGCATAGATGATATAACATCAATCGTTCCATCAGCGACAGCTGCAACCATCGCCAACCTATCAGACTCAGACCTTAAAGGAGGCTTGATTTTAAAGAAAGTTCTATAATCTCCAATATCCATTTCATTCAATGTTAAATGGTGAATTGAAACACCAGCAGTAACATCAAGGCCAGCTAATTTTGCTTGTCTAAAAGGTTCTAATCCAACAGACGTGGATATTTGATCAAAGTGATACTTTACACCTGTTAACTCAATAAGAGCAAGGTCTCGCTGAATACCAATCTTTTCAGCAATTGTATTAACCGCTGGTAACCCTTTTAAAGAAGCAAATTTTCCTGATGTTGCAGCAGCATCAGCTGTAAGCGTACTGTCTTGAGGATGCCCCTGTACGAGCAAACCCAAACTTGCAGCGTACGCTAAACATCGGCTCATAATCTTATTATTTGAAATAACCTGATCACAATCTGTAAAACCCACAGCCCCGGCGTCCTGTAAAAAACTAAACTCTGTCATTTCCAGGCCTAGTCTTTCACGAGTTAAAGCAGCCATAGTATAAATGTTAACAGAAGATACTTTATCAGCACGATTCTTCACAAATTCTAACTTTTCTGGAGTATCAATCGCGGGAATAGTATCAGGTCGAGTAATCATGGTGGTGACACCGCCTGCGGCAGCGGCTAGACTTGCTGTCCTGAAACTTTCTTTATGCCGCTCCCCAGGTTCGCATATTTTAACACCAACATCTACGATGCCAGGTGCTAAATATTTTTCATCGCAATTTATTATTTTGTCATATTCTTTGTNATTAAAATTATTTTNCGNAAAAGAAACTNCCGATATCTTTCCATCTTTGATACTCAAACACCCTAGTTTTACGTCATCATTATCAGGGTCAATAATATAGGCATTTTCCAGTAANAGCTTCAAACTACCNCCCTATCTTTGAGTTCTTTTGCTGNGTTGCGTGAAAGTAAATCCATCACCGCCATGCGCACAGCAACTCCAACCTCTACTTGGTCTTGGATTACCGAATGGTTTATATCATCTGCTAAAGTTCCATCAATTTCCACCCCACGGTTCATTGGTCCTGGATGCATTACAATAACGTCTTTTTTTGCCNATGCTAATTTCTTATTATCCAAGCCCCATTTATGATAATATTCTCTTGCCGAAGGCACAAAGCTTCCATCCATTCTTTCTTTTTGCAATCGAAGCATCATAACAACGTCAACTTCCTCAAGTCCTGAACGCATATCTTCAAAAACTTCCACACCAAATTCAGATATTCCNTTAGGCATTAAGGTTCTTGGGCCAATTAAACGTACTCTGTTTCCAAGCTTACTGAGTAAAATTAAATTCGAGCGCGCAACCCGTGAATGTGCAATATCACCACAAATTGCCACAGATAGTCTTTGCAAACGACCTTTTGATCTCCGAATTGTCAACGCATCCAAGAGGGCTTGTGTAGGGTGTTCATGTAAACCATCGCCCGCATTAATTACCGAACAATTAACCTTTTCAGCCAGCAGTTTTACCGCGCCAGATTGTGGATGNCGAACCACAATAAGATCTGGATTCATTGCATTCAACGTTAAAGCAGTATCTATGAGCGTTTCACCCTTTTTAATTGATGATGCTTGCATAGCCATATTCATTACATCCGCACCAAGTCGTTTTCCAGCAAGTTCAAATGAAGCTTGCGTTCTGGTTGAGTTTTCAAAAAACATATTAATTTGAGTTAGTCCCGAAAGAATATTCGAATTTTTTTTGGCTTGTCGATTTAAATCGACATAGCTATCAGCCCTACTCAAGATTTCAAATATAGCAGTTGGATCAAGTTGCTCTATACCCAAAAGGTGCCTATCGCAAAAAGTCATCAATGCCTCTTTAATTTTTTTTTAATATATGTTGAGCAAACAAATCAAACAAGGGATTTACGAGTTATTGATCAATGCCTAAACTAAACCTATGTCAAATGATAGATCCGAATCTTTAAATTCAATTCAAGTAAGAGAACTCTTAGAATTCTATAGTGAATTAGGTTTGACTGAAACTATAAACGAGGAACCAATTAATCGGTTTGAACTAGCAAAAAAAATAAACCAAGAAAGTAATTTAAAAAAAATAAATACAAATCTTGCTAAGACGGAGCTAATTCCCAAAAAAAGCGCAATTCATGTAGCAACAGCATTAGCAAATAAATCAACGACAATAGATCAACTCAGATCTTCCCTCGCAACCTTTGAGTTTTGTGACCTGCGCAAGGGAGCAAGAAATTTCGTATTTGGAGACGGAAATGCAAACGCACCCGTGATGATTATCGGGGATGCGCCCAATCCATTGGAAGACCGGGCGGGGAAACCATTCGTTGGAGAAGAAGGCGATCTATTAGACAAAATGTTTGATGCAATAGGTTATTCTAGATACTCAAAAACTGAAAAAAGTATATACATATCCTCCCTAATACCCTGGAAACCCTTGCATACTCAGTCTTCAATTAAACCAGAGGTTGAGATGCTACTTCCTTTTATAAAAAAACATATTGAAATCATAAATCCAAAATTTCTGGTTTTCATGGGTAATGACCCCTTAGATTCTCTTCTACAAGACATTACTGAAAACAAAAAACCAGGAACTTGGACCAATTTTTTAGATATTGACAGCTTAATAATGCATCACCCAAAATACTTAATAAAAAATCCATCAGCAAAAAAAGAAGCTTGGAAAGACTTACTTTTATTGAAGGAAAAACTTCATGACGTATAAATTAGATAAGACGCGAGAGTTTTTGCCAATAAATTTCGCAATATTGACTATTTCAGATACCCGAACAAAAGAAACTGATAAATCAGGTGATCTATTAGAGAAATTAATAAAGACTTCTGGTCATATGATAGTCAAACGTCAAATTGTTCCTGATGATCAAGGATTAATATCAAGAATACTAGTAGATTGGAGCTCTNAAGAAAAAATCGAGGCTATTATTTCCACTGGTGGAACTGGCTTAACTGGTCGAGATGTAAGNGTGGAAGCACACCGCNCAGTTTATGACAAAGAAATAGACGCATTTAGNACTCTGTTTACCGAGATATCAGTTAACAAAATCGGGACATCCGCTGTTCAATCAAGAGCTTGTGNCGGTATAACTAATGGAACATTTTTATTTGCACTTCCTGGATCACCAAGTGCATGTAAAGATGGTTGGAATGAAATTTTAGCTAAGCAATTTGATTATAGACACATGCCTTGTAATTTTGTTGAACTTCTACCGAGGTTGCTTGAAAATGATCGTCGACAGTAAAGTTTTAAATAAAGATGCTTGCAACAATGGCATTGGTAAAAGAGAAATAATAGCTAAAGTATTCCAACATCGATCGTGATTTGCGGATTTATTGCTTTCTTTATAAAATAAAAAGATTAGATAACATATTGAATTAAAGTTTTGAGAGAAAATTTTATGCGTTTTATTGGAAGAAGCCTTTTTGGACTATTTTTAATTGCTCTAACCTTTGGTTTATTAGCTACTAGCGTAGGCTTGGTTTATTCATCTTTCCAAGAACGTAACGCAAAGCAGAGTAGCAAAAGGCCCCAAAAAGAGCGAGTTTTTTCGGCTCACGTAATCAAAGCTATGGCGTCTGCAATACAGCCAGAAATTGAAGCTTTTGGGGAAATTCAAAGCAAGCGCACTTTGGATATTAGAATACCCGTTGGAGGAACAATAGTTTACCTGTCTCCAAATTTTGTTGAAGGAGGCAAGGTCACTAAAGACGAGGTTCTAGTAATTACCGATGCAACCGATTCAGAAGATAAAGTCACTTTAGCAAAAGCAGATTTAAACGATGCAAATGACGATCTTATTGAGGCTACAAACGCTTTAGAGTTAGCAAATGATGACCTCAATGCTGCAATAAAACAATCAGATTTGAGAAACCAGGCGCTAGCTAGAAAAAAAGGCTTAATCGATAAAGGAGTGGTGTCAGAAGCATCTTTAGAAAGTGCAGAACTTTCTGCAGCCTCAGCTGAACAATCCGTCTTGTCAAAAAGAAAAACTATACTTCAAGCTCAATCACGCCTGAGTCAAAGCAAAGGTACAGTCATTAGACGAGAATTAGCCTTTGCTAACGCTGAGAGAAAATTAAAAAATACACAAGTAAAAGCAGAATTTGATGGAACATTAAGCAATGTTTCGCTCGTGTCAGGCGGAATCGTTAATAATAACGAAAGGGTTGGACTGTTAGTAGACCCTTCATCTTTAGAAGTTAAGTTTCGCATATCAGCAACACAGTTTAACCGATTGATAGATGATTCCGGAAATTTACAAACTATACCTACATTTGTAAAACTTGATGTTTTTGGAACTGAAATCTCGGCATCAGGTTTCATTGAAAGGTCCAGCGCAACAGTTGGAACCGGTTTGACCGGAAGACTTCTAATCTCCAATTTATCACAGGGAAACGTTTCAAGTTTCCGTTCAGGTGATTTTGTAACTGTTTCCCTAAAAGAACCAATCTTAGACAATGTTATTGAATTACCTTCAAACGCTTTAAGCGGTGGTAATCGTATTCTTACCTTATCAGATGAAGACCGTCTGCAGGAAATAGAAGTAACAGTTTTAAGGCGAAAGAAAAATAATGTGATAATAGACGCGTCAAACGTAGACGGAAAAGAAATAGTAACGAATAGGACACCT
>NYTF01000043.1 GCA_002683355.1 Paracoccaceae bacterium
CACCCGAAGGTAGCGCTCGACTTGCATGTGTTAGGCCTGCCGCCAGCGTTCGTTCTGAGCCAGGATCAAACTCTCAAGTTGAAAAGCTATTGCTAACTTATCCTTGACGTTCGAACCTTTGCACATCGTCCCATTGTTCAAATGGGACAGTCATCTGTCTGTTGTGCTTCTGGTTTCATAAGAAACCGAAAGCCGTTCAAACAGTGAAGCTGACCTTCCATAATCGAGCCAAAGCTCTAGGAAGTCGATATGCTGGTTGATTTGTCGTTATGACCAAACCGCCCACATATCTCTTCAATTAATATCAATTTCAAAGAGCATTAGAGACAAAAACCAAGTATGAAGCGCCAGTTTAACTTGGTGCCACTTACTTGTTAACTTTCTATCTCTACTTCCCAAGAAGAATAATTTTCTAACTGGTGCCCCGTCTAGTCATCTCTGCTTATCCGGTGAGATGCGTTCTAGGCTTACTGAGTGTTGTCCGCAAGTGCTTTTTTAACTAATTTTAATTTTTTGACAAAAAAAATAAAAAATTTAATAAATACAGCTACTTAATAACCTTTTTCTTATACTTAGCACTTTTAATAAATGATTTATAGCTTAACGATAAATGTTTTTTGACGATTTATACGTAAAAAATCAAAAAAAATAGGGTTCAAATTAAGTTTTGTTAGAATCTATACCCAGATTTTGTAACTATTTCAGCAAAACGAATACTCGACCAAAACAACGATTATTAAACTATCCAAGTTAGTTACTCCCTAATCATAGAATCTTTGCTAAAAAGATAAACAAAACATCCTGCCAAGAGAAATAATCCAAAAAACAAAAATATTGATTGATAACCCAACGCAATATCTTGCTCAGTGCTATAGCTAACAAAAAGCTTTCCGCTCCAAGCCTGAAGTATTCCAGCACCACCAATACCAAAAAGATTCAATAATGTAACGCCACGGCCAGTCAGATGTGCTGGAATAAAATCTCTTCCATGACCTATGATAACAGCAAAGGACGAGCCAAAGAATCCAACCAATGCTAAAAGAGTTATTGATATCATTAGTGAGCTATTAGGAATTAAGAATAGTAATATACAACTCATGGCACATAGAAAGTTACCAACAAATATTATTGTTTTCTTTGAAGATATTATTCGATCTAAAGGACCATACACAATACTACCTAAGATCATTGATACGCCCATTATTAGTGTAGCTGTTCCAATCATCTCTTTTGAAACCACAAAAACATCTGACAAATATGGACTAATCCATAACCCCCTGATGCCTGCTGCTGGAGCATAGGTAACAGCCATTAGAATGATAATTGGCCAGATAATAGGCATCTTTAAAATTGTTAAAACAGAGTCATTACTTTGCTTCTCTAATAATACCTTTTCAGGATTTTTTACAAAAATATAAATCAAGACCGCTACCAAAAAAGTGATAATTGCAAGACTTAGCAAAGCACCCCGCCATCCAAAAAGTTGAACAGCTAAAGTAAGTGGTAATGCACTAGCCACGTTCCCCATTGTTCCCAAACCTAAGCTTACTCCGGCAAGTGTTGCAAAAACTTTTGGTGAAAATGAACGGGCAAAAATATAGTATGCAGACATTAGTATTGGAGAGCAGCCAATGCCAATTAACCCCATAGCTAAAATAATTTGATTTTCACTCTGGGCGCTGGAAAAGAGGAATGCCCCCCCTGCTCCTCCAATTGCTAATAATAAACTTGCGGTAATTCTGGGACCAATTTTGTCAAGGGCAACACCTACAGGTATTTGCATAGCTGCAAATGTTAGAAACCAGATTCCTGATGCTGTTGCAAGAATTTCAGGAGTTGTATTTAGGTCCGTATATAACTCAGGAGCCAAAACTGCTAAGAAAGCACGATAAAACTGACTGAGAACATAGCCTAAAACTAAAACAACAATACCAATTTTCAAACTATGCCCTCTAAATAAATTCTTTAGTATACCTTCATACTAAACTTTTAACGTTATTAGGGTCGATTACTTGACTTTAACTAATAGCTATCACACACCAGTATAAATAAATAGGTAATCTGTAATGGCTTCTGACAATAGGTTAATTGTAGCTCTCGATGTTTCAAACGCATTACAAGGAATGAGCATAGTTGAAAAATTGGGTGATTCTGTTTCTTTTTATAAGATTGGCCTTGGCATGCTTACAGGTGGAGGTATGGCACTCGCCAATGAATTAAAACAAGAATTCGGTAAAGAAATTTTTTTAGATTTAAAGCTTTTTGATATTGGGACTACTATTGAACGCGCAGTAAGAGGAATCACTAGTTACGAAATTGATTTTCTTACAGTTCAGGGAGATCCTCAAGTAATTCAGGCAGCACAAGAAGGCAAAGGAGATAAGCACACCAAAATATTGGCAGTTACATTCTTAACCTCTCTTGATCGAACAGATTTAGACAATAACTTGATAAAAAAGGGCGATATAGAAGATTTAGTAGTTGAGCGAGCAATACGCGCATTCGAAGCAGGTGCCGATGGTGTCATAGCCTCACCGATGGAAGCACTCAAAATAAAAGAAGCCCCAGAAGCAAAGAACAAAATAATAGTTACCCCAGGAATAAGGCCGATTGGTTTTGAAAAAAGTGATCAAAAAAGAACTACAACACCAGTTGATGCTCTATCGAATGGAGCTGATTATATCGTTATTGGAAGACCAATTACAGAATCAAAAAATCCTCGTTTAGAAATAGAAAAAATTCTTAAAACAATTAGGCCATCTAATTAATGCCATCTTTATGTCGAGATTGTTTTAANTTGTATGAGGACAACATTCGATGTCCCAACTGCAACTCACCCAGTATACTAAACCATTCGGAACTCTACAAATTATCTATTGCCCATATGGATTGTGACGCTTTCTACGCCTCTGTTGAAAAAAGGGATAATCGAACTCTAGCTGACAAACCAGTAATAATTGGTGGTGGTAAAAGAGGGGTTGTCAGTACTGCGTGCTATATAGCTCGAATAAAAGGCGTTAGATCAGCTATGCCTATGTTCCAGGCATTACAAAAGTGTCCTGAGGCTATTGTTATAAAACCTCGTATGGAATTATACTCAGAGGTCTCAAAATCAATCAGACAAATGATGATGGAATTAACACCAGCAGTCGAACCTCTATCACTCGATGAAGCATTTCTAGACTTAACAGGTACTGAGAAATTACATGGCTCACCACCAGCTGTCCAATTATGTATGCTATTAAAGAGAATCTCAAATGAGCTTGGAATAACAGGTTCAGTTGGCCTATCTCATAATAAATTTTTAGCCAAAATAGCTAGTGATCTCGAAAAACCAAAAGGCTTTTCAATCATTGGTAAAGAAGAAACAGACGCCTTCCTTTTAGATAAACCGGTAAGCCTAATTTGGGGCGTGGGAACAACATTCCAGGATAAATTAGAAAATGACGGTATTAGAAAGTTTTCTGATATAAAGACAAGATCAAAAGAAGTTCTGATAAAACGATATGGTCAAACTGGGCTTAGATTGTGGCATCTTGCAAGAGGACAAGACTATCGCAAGATACAAGCTAATGCTCCTGTAAAAAGTATCTCGAACGAAACTACCTTTTTTGAAGATACCTCTGATAAAAATCTTTTAGATGGCCATATCTGGCGCTTATGCGAAAAAGTTACTGACAGAGCTAAAGCAACAAACCGCATTGGTTCAGTTATAAGTATAAAATTAAAGCGAAAAGATCATACCCAAATTTCCCGCCGATTAAGCCTCAGAGAGCCAACACAAATGTGTTCTTTGATTTATCAGGCAGCCAAATCTCTATTAGACAAAGTAGAAGATAAAGGACCATTTAGATTAATTGGTGTAAATTTATCAAAAATAAGTTATTCGTCAAAAGAAATAATCTATAATGATCTAATCGATTTCAAAACAACTAATAGTGTGAATGTGGAAAAAGCTACCGATAAAATAAGACAAAAGTTTGGAGACAAATCTATTTTGAGAGGTCGTTCTCTTAGATAATTTTACTCTGCTGCTAACTTGATACTTTCTCGACCAATATAAGCCAACTTTTTAAANACTTTAGATATTACTTTTTTAAAATCATCAAAGCTATCAGCTTTCTCAATCTTCAATTCATTCATGTACAAACTCCGGTTAATCTCTATCTGAATAGCATCTTGATTCAAAATTGGATCACCATAATGTTTAGTAATAAAGCCACCTGAAAANGGTTGGTTAATCGATACTCGAAAGCCCTGCTCTTTAAAGGCATTTTCTGTCTGATCTAAAATCTCTCTANCAGTTGCCTTACCATAACAATCACTCAAAACAATATCAGGTATTTTACCCCATGAAGCGCCCAAAGACTTAACTGCATCTTGCGGCATAGAGTGGCAATCATACAAAATTGCTCTNCCGAAATTTTCTTTCGTTGTTCTCAGAATATTTGTGAGCTTATCGTGATAGGGATAGTAGTACTGGTTTAGACGCTCATTTGCTTCATGAATTGAAATCTTTCCCCTTCTTATAACGGTCCCATTAGCTACAACNCTAGGAATGACACCTAAACCTGAAGAAATTNTTTTATTTTTGAATTTGTTAGGCAACCCCAAAATCAAATCAGGATCTAGTTCATCATCACTACGGTTCAAATCCACAAATGCTCTAGGAACATTTGCTGAAAGAAGCTGAGCACCATAGTCAACAACTTTAGACAAAAGTTGATCTACAAACGCATCTTCAGAAGATCTTAATTTCAAAAATTCTATCTGATAATCATTTTTAAAAGTTTCAGCATAGGCCCGACCGGAATGTGGGGAGGAAAATATACAAAGCGATTTTTGAGATTCTGGCAATCTAAGTGTATATGGTAAATTTATCATATGAGTCTATCCTAATAGAAAGTTTAATATATAATTAATTGTTTATCCGAAAGCCCTTGAATTCATTCAAATTCCCTTTTATAGACCTCGGACCGATGCGTTACGCATTCTCTACACGGTCGATTCTGTGGAAGCACGGTTTTAATGGGCGTATAGCTCAGCGGTAGAGCACTACGTTGACATCGTAGGGGTCACTGGTTCGATCCCAGTTACGCCCACCATAAAAAAAACCTCTAATATTGAGGTTAATTAAATGGCGCAAGCGCGCCTCGAAAGGAAGAGACTATGAAGGTAAAAAACTCGCTCCGCTCGTTGAAAGCGCGCCACAGAGATTGTCGTATAGTGCGTCGCAAAGGCAGGGTATATGTGATAAACAAAACCCAACCACGCTTTAAGGCCCGCCAAGGTTAACCATACTCGTTTTAAAGTACGACTGAGTAATCTGAATCTTTTATCAAATTTGAAATATGTTTAAGAGTCGTAGGTTCTCTTATCTTCTATGACCAATCCATCTTTTGGCAAAGTCCCTGGTTTAAGGAGCACCACTTCACCTGTTAATTTAAAAATACTATTTATTGACGATTGATACTCTCTTTCATCAACATTAACTGTTTCTATCATGACAGTCATGACATCCTTTTCACCGATTCTATCTGCAATAATTCGAGCTTTTAGTATATCTTTGTTAATTTGAACGAAATCTGCTACCTGCTCAGGCCTTACAAACATCCCCTTGATTTTTGTAGTTTGATCAGCTCTACCAAGCCAGCCTTTAATACGCATGTTCGTTCTACCACAGGGGCTCTCTCCCGGCAGTACAGCTGACATATCGCCAGTTGCAAACCGTATTAGCGGATAATCTCTATTGAAGGTGGTAACAACCACTTCTCCCACCTCACCATCATCTACAGGATTACCCGTACCTGGGGTTACGATCTCGACCAAAACTCCCTCGTCGACAACCATGCCATCCATTGCAAGTGTTTCATATGCAATATTACCAAGATCAGCAGTACCATAAGACTGCAAACAACTAATGCCACGGTCAGTGTACTCTTGCCTTAATGACGGAAATAAAGCTCCACCACCAACAGCTGCCTTTTTAATTTTACTTAGATCAATATTTAACTCATCAGCCTTATCCAGTAATACTTTCAAAAAATCAGGTGTACCTGTATAAGCTGTAACCCCAATATCAGATGCCGCTCTCACCTGTAATTCACTTTGACCAATTCCTGCAGGAAAAACTGTTGCTCCAACAG
>NYTF01000044.1 GCA_002683355.1 Paracoccaceae bacterium
CCCATTATTATACTTTTCAAATAAAATTGTATCATCTTTTGCAATGACAAGTGCATCTGTCTCAGTTTCTTCCATTACTTTATCAAGATTAAGGTCACTAAATTTTTGAATATTTAATCTTAAATTATTAACAAGTCCGCTCTTGTTTTCAATATTAGCGGTTGGAACAATCTCTCGAACATGGTGAAAAGCCCACTTACTAAATGGTGTTTTTCGCCAATTATCAAGGTTCGCACCATTATTTAAATCTTCGTTCATTTTCNCCTCACACCAANANAANAATCAGGACAATGATTNTTANNCAAAAAGTCAAGTGANCAAACNTTTATTTAATCAAAAATCTNTTTGATAAAAAAATTGCTAATAGAGCACAAAAAATTACGCGAACCACATGATGNANAGAAATAAAGGCGGGATTAGCTCCAAAAATAACNCCAATTGTAGCCATCTCTCCCAACCCACCCGGCGCAAAAGCTAAGAAAATACTGAGACCCGTTTCGTTGGAAAATGGCAAAAGAAAGAATGTAAAAAGTAATGACAAAAGAAATAGAAGAGCAAAAATTATACAACCGTGAATAAACAATTTTAAAAAAGAATTTAGATCCAATCTTGGAAATCTAAGTCCAAGATTNGATCCAAGTATCCACAAGACAAAAATTAATATAATTGGGGGAAGCTCACCGCTAATGATCTTAGCAGCATAAAGATAACCAACNCCAAACATTGGCCCAACTAAATCACCAGCGGGTAATTTCAAAAACCTTGCAATAATTAAGGATATAATACTTACCAATATCATCATAACAATTTCAAAAAGTGACAGATTTGAATAATTTAGTATCTGAGCTTTACTAGAAATATTCTCAGTGATTTCATAACCATAATATACAAGCGCAAAAGGCATAACAAAAACGGTCATTACGATTCTTANTGTGTGAGTTGAGAGTATTGTATCNTCTCGCCCCTTTGTTTCCGCCCCAAGGCTNACCATAGTAAGGATACCACCAGGAAACCCACTCAAAATAGCAGTAGATAAGTNGTATTTAGCAAAAATTTTTAAATAAAAAGAGACAAATAGAACGCAAAATATAACAAAAAGTGGTATTGCCAAAATGCTAACATGCCAAATGAAAAAATCTTCGAGAAAATTATGTGGAAATCTACTCCCCATAAAAATTCCTCCTAAATATAAAGCAAACGAGGAATAATGTTTAGACAACGTTAAAGGAAGTGATGCCAATTTAGAAATAAANACAAATATCAACGCTCCTAACATNGGACCAAGGGGAATGTTCAGTAAATAGCCTACCAAAGCCCCCAACAAACCAATAAAAAGTGTCAAAAAATTTGCTTTTATATTAATGTTATTTTCTGTTTCAGGCATAAATTTATTTTAATCTCTTTTCTTTTAAACTTGAGCCCCGTTATAAACATTANAAGTATACTTGCNACAAAAGCATTAGNAGATAAAAAAATNGATTTACAGAATTTAGTTANTTTAGTGAAGGAAAGAAAATGACCTGGATTAAAACAATCCCATATGAAGAAACNTCTGGCAGGCTGAGAAAACTATATGACAGAGTTAAAGGGCCTGATAATAATGTAGATAATATAATGATGAGCCACTCACTGCGTCCACATACGATGGAAGGTCATATGGCTATCTATAAATACGTCTTNCATCATTCCGGTAATTCTATTCCAAAATGGTTTCTTGAGGTNCTTGGGGTTTGGGTNAGCAAATTAAACAACTGTGATTATTGTGTTGANCATCATTTTGCTGGGCTAAAAAAATTACTCGATGACGATGACAAATCAAATGCGATAAAACATGCGATTGACTTAAACAAGATTGAGCAAGCCCCTTTAACGAGTGCAGAAAAATTGGCGATGCGCTATACTGAAATTTTAACAATAACACCTTCTAAACTTACTGAAAAAAANATTATCGAATTAAGAGATTCTGGTTATACTGACGGTGAGATTTTGGAAATTAATCAAGTAAGTTCCTACTTCAGTTATGCAAATAGAACCGTCTTAGGTTTAGGGTGCAATACAGAGGGAGATATAATTGGCCTTTCACCAGGTAATTCAGATGATCCAGAGGATTGGAGTCACTCTTAAAATCAACTGGAGCCTCATACTTGAGTAAAAGTTAAATTTAATACTCAGAGGCGATAGACTCCATCATATTAACCATATCTCCCAAATAATCATAATCCATAGCCTTCTTATTCAATAAAACAGAAAAAAATGAGACTGAGATACCAGTGTCAGGATTGGCCAACAAGAATTGTCCACCATATCCACCATGACCAAGCCACGTACCATTCGTGAAAGTTTGATTTGAATAATTAGGTGAATTTTGTCTTTGGTCTAATGTCAAAGACTTTCTATTTCGCGTTTCTTCTATATATTTTCTCGAACTTATCTGAAGATTATTTACCCCTTTACCATACCGACAATAAAGCTGCCCAAATCTAGCCATATCGCGAGTATTCAAACTTACACCACCAGAGAAAGCCGGGAAGCCTTCTCTGTCAGTTGACATGTACCAATTACCTTCAATTCCAGTTGCCTCAACTATATCAATAATCCAATCCATAAAACTTCGCTTACTTACAACTTCAGCAATCCAAGCGAGAACCTCAGTATTTGCAGACTTATAATTTGCGTAACCTGAATTATTCTCAATCTTACCGTTTTTACTCTTTATATTTTTTAAGAAACTTTTTTGTGTTTTCTCTGGTTTTTTATCGGCACTTAATCTCCAGCCCCAACAAGCCTCGTGAAGAAAGCAATCCGCAAAAACATCCCCATAATCCTCTGAGTACTCATTCTCTAGGTCCATATCCAAGACTTGCTGAACCGTAGCTTCAGCATAACCTGAGCCCATCTCCGGAATAAAATATTTAACTTTTTTTTGAGGATCTAATATTTTTTTAGAAACGAGATCACCAATAATTAAATTTATAGTCATCTTCATTACCGACATTGCCAAATGCGGATGCGTAGGATTAAAATCTTTAGCGTATGACTCAAAAATTAATTCTTGATTTCTTATTACAGCCATCCCCGAAAAAAATTCATTATTTATCATTTTTTTGACGTCATCTCTTGACCCAATATTTTCATTAATATTTGTTTCAATATCAAAAACTTCTGCCGATCTCACAGACATCGTATATCTTGGTATTCGATAAAAGTTATGAAAACCGTGCCTTCGTGTCTCAGGTTGATTCCATCTAGGTCGATTATCTCTTGTCACTAATAAATCTGGATTTAAATAAATGTGTGGTTTTAAAGTTGTCATAATCTTTCCCAATAGTTTAAAATTTATTTCTCAGTCATGTCCAAATAATATTTTTCAGACCTCTTATTAATGGCTGGGAACGGCGATATTTCCATAATTCCACTTGATGGCTGCATAATAATCATCGCGACAGTCGCGCCAGGATCCGTTTCGGTATTCTGGTAAGGAGGTATGCATACACTAAATGGAGCTCCAAAATCATCATAAAATGCCTCTTTCAAATCATCGACTGTCAGAGTTTTTTTCTTAGCTAATAGTTTCTCCCGAACCTTGTAATCACGATAAAAACTATCAGGCGACCATGAAATTCCCGTATCTTTCAATTTAGATAGTGCGGCAATATGTTGCCAATGATTTGCATGAACAATTAAACCATCATCATCTGGCAAAATCGCAAAACTCTCATCAGGGGCACATTCAAAATTTATGCCCATGCCTTCCGAGGACCCTAAAATCATGTTATTCGCACCCGATTTCTGGGTAATAGCTACTATTCGTATTGCATCAGAGTAGTGACGACATTCTAGTGCTTTCCTACGAATAAAGGGCAAAGGTATCCCCAAGTTTGCATAATCACGATCACATTTGAGATAATTTGCCGTAATGGATATGCCATTAGAGTTTAAACCACTTCGAGCCACCCCTCCTGCTTCCGTAAAAGTAAGTACGTCTGGCCCATTATCTCTTAGTATTCGCACGACAATTGAATTATCGATGCACTCTTCTTTCCAATCCCAATTTTGACCGTGAATAACTTCGCCTGTTTCCGACAACTTGGGCATGATGAAGGCACCTGTGCAACCATCCGAGTAAGTATCTTCAAAATTAGATTTTCTTTCAGCTAGTTGAAGTATTTCTGTTCTAGCGTTTATTAATATGATCTCTTCCAGTTTAACCGAAGCTCCCTTTGCGATACCTCTCATTTCATCTATTAAATCAGGAGCCCAATCTTTGATCGAAGGTAAGAAATCTTTAGCCAAATTCAATATTTCATCCTTTTTTAAACCCAGATCTCTTAAGGACTTTGAATAAAGCTCAATTGAAAAATTGATCTTTTCTTTTGCCTGCTCACCATATTGAAATCCTCTTTCCATCGGAGGCCCAGAGATTTCAATAAGAGGAAAATTGTCAAATTGCTTCATAATCAGACTCCCAACAGTAACATAAAAATTTTCCTTATTCACAGATGAGGCGCCACCAATTAAAAATATCTTAACCAAAAATTGAGATTTGACAATTTTAAACTGTGATCACTCTTGCAAAAAATATATTAGTATGGAAACCTATTAGCCTGTAGGCCAATCAACTTTCATAGCTGTAAAAAGATAAGTATAAAAAAATCATGACAGATAATAATGAGATAATTAATATTCAAAATGTTTTAAAAGTTTATAAGGGCGATACTGATGTCTACGCCTTAAATGATGTTTCATTAATAATTGAAGAGAATGAATTTTTTACTCTGTTAGGACCTTCTGGTTGTGGAAAGACAACCTTACTCCGGCTCATAGCAGGATTCGAGCACCCGACTAGTGGAACTATTTTATTGAACGGTGACGATATTTCACTTCTTCCTCCAAACAAACGACCAGTAAACACAGTATTCCAAAGTTATGCATTATTTCCTCATATGACTGTAGCTGGAAATATTGCCTTTGGTCTTGAAATGTTAGGCTGGTCTAAACAAGAAGTTTCGAAAACTGTTGATGAAATGCTTGAGTTAGTAAAAATGGAAGACTTAAAAAACCGTCGGCCTTCAGAAATTTCAGGTGGTCAACAACAGCGTGTAGCGCTAGCACGTGCTCTTGCACCAAAGCCAAAAGTACTACTGTTAGATGAACCTCTGTCCGCTCTAGACTTAAAACTGAGAAAACAGATGCAAATCGAATTAAAAAGGCTCCAATCAGAGACTGGCATCACATTTGTATTCGTTACACATGATCAAGAAGAAGCCTTAACTATGTCCGATCGAATTGCAGTTATGAGTGCGGGCCAAGTTTTGCAATATGGAAATCCAAGAGAAATTTATCATCACCCTGAAAATAAATTTGTTGCTAATTTTATTGGAGATAGTAATTTTCTGTCAGCAAGCATAGAAGATGGAAATGCCATATTATCAGACGGTACTAAATTAAAACTTTCAAAGTCAAAGAAAACCGAAAGTTTAGGTCAAAAATCTATTTTAATTCGCCCAGAACATGTGCTGATGAAGAATTCAAATTCTGAGAAATCAGCATTTAAGGGGGAAATAAATAACATTGTTTACTTTGGAACTGACACTCACTTTCACCTAAATTTGAAAACTGGAGAAGACTTCACCATCAGAAAACAAAATACACCGAATGAAGGTAACGAATTTGAAGTGGGGTCGGTGGTAGAATTGATAATCGACCAAGATGCTATTCAGATTTTAAATGATTAACCAAAGGCTAATATACTTTCAATGACTCATGATTTAGGCATAGAATCTCAAAAAAGCACAAATAAGGCCGCGAAAGTTGAGCAAGAAGCACGAAAGAAAGATGTTAGGAACCGTTGGCTATTATCTTCCCCAGCACTATTGATCATATTTTTTGCAGCCGCTGGACCACTCTTAATTGTTATAATTTATTCATTTTTAACTCCAGGAGATTATACTGGCGTAATTTGGACTTTTACAACAGATAACTGGTTCAACGTAATCTTAGAGCGGGATATATTTGATGATAATCTCATTTGGGCTGATGCACATTTAAGTATATTCTGGCGTTCGATTAAATTATCTTTAGTGACTACGATATTAACAGCTATTTTTGGAATACCTACTGCCTATTTTATTGCTACCAGAACACCAAGATCACGAAACATTTGGCTATTTTTAATAACAATTCCATTTTGGACAAACTTATTAGTAAGAACTTTTGCTATACAAGAATTAATAAGAAACAAGGGAGTAATTAATCATTTCCTGCAATGGATCGGGCTTACTGACGAGCCAATTCAAATGTTGTTTACAGATTTTGCCGTCGGATTTGGAATGACTTACGTATACTTACCTTTGATGGTTCTACCAGTGTACGCCTCAATTGAAAAACTTGATTTTCGATTATTGGAAGGCGCATATGATTTATATGCCTCCAGGTGGCAATGCTTAAAAAGAATAATTGTACCACTTGTAAGGCCCGGCCTAATCGCCGGATCAATATTAGTTTTTATTCCCTGTCTTGGTGCATATGTAACCCCTCGTATTCTAGGAGGTGGGCATCAGTTAATGTTCGGTAACCTGATAGCTTTGCAATTTGGACAGGGTAAAAACTGGCCACTAGGTGCCGCTCTATCACTCACATTGATGATAATTGTGATGGTCGCTCTAATATATTTTGTCAAAATTACGAGTGGCGAGGATAAGAAAAATGCTTAAAATTAAATTTCTCAATCGGCCATTTGAAATAAAAAGAATACCAGGATTTCAAAGCATCGCCCTCTTAACTTTTGTATGCCTTTATGGGCCAATTTTAATATTAATCGCTTACTCGTTTAATAGTAGTACCTCGCTGGGGATATTCGAATCTTTTTCTTTTAGATGGTACGTAACAGCCTGGGAAAATGAAAAAGTTCAGGAAGCAGCTTTGCGTTCAATATATCTTGCTACTATAGCTGCGACGATATCAACTATCGCAGCAACAATGGCTGCCTTAGCAACAACAAGAACCAAAAAATTTCGTGGTATCACTTTTATCTACGTGATTATCAATCAACCACTGATGATACCAGAAATTGTTACCGCTGTAGCATTACTAGTGTTTTTTGCTATGATAAAAATTGCTACTGGCTACCAGGGCATGATGTACTTAATAATTGCCCATACGGCATTTTGTATACCATTTGCTTATTTACCAATAAGAGCGCGATTAGAGTCAATGGACTTAACGCTGGAAACAGCGGGGGCAGACCTGTATGCCACTCCTTGGAAGACATTTCAACGCATCACATTACCAATGATTTGGCCTGGAATAATCGCAGGCTTCATGCTTGCATTCGTGATATCACTAGATGATGTAGTTATTTCAGAATTTGTTAAATCAGCAGGCCAAGAAACATTACCAACTTATATGTTAGGACAACTCAGGCGTTTTATCACGCCTGAAACAAACGCAATCGCAACAGCAAATATTGTTGTGAGCGTCATTCTCGTAACAGGATTCTTTTTATTAACTCAAAGAAAGAAATAATGTGCGGAATTNAATCGCCCTACTCGTGGGCAAAACATGGAGAGAAAAATGAAAATTAAATTAATATCAAGTGTGGTTGCCACCACATTAGCTTTCTCCAGCTCTGCATTATTTGCAGCTGGTGAGCTTAATATCTTCAATTGGGGAAATTATACACCCCCTGATCTCATTGAGAAATTTGAAAAAGAATTTGATATCAAAGTAACATTAACTGACTACGACAGTAATGATACCGCATTGGCTAAAGTTGCTGCTGGTGGTCATGGTTTTGATATAGCGGTTCCATCGAATTCTTACGTACCAATTTGGATTGAAAAAGGATTGTTGCTAAATACACGCGTTGATCTAATGCCAAATGCTAAAAATATTCTGCCACAATTTAGAGATGTTTCTTGGGATCCAGGGCGTCAATATAGTGCACCTTGGCAATGGGGATCAACAGGCGTTTCGGTTAATACAAAATTCTATAAAGGCGATATTAATACATCAACAATATTTTTAGACCCACCAGAAGAGCTGATTGGACAAATAAATGTTGTTCCCGAAATGATGGACGTCTTGAGTATGGCTATTTGGTATCACGGTGGCGAAATATGTTCTGATGATAAAGCAATGCTAAAGAAGGTTAACGATACCTTAGTGGCAGCCAAGCCAAAATGGAAAAGTATGGCTTATGGAAATATGCCAAAATTTGCGTCTGAAGATCTTTATGGTGGCGTAAATTGGAATGGATCAAGCTTTAGATCTCGCCTTGAAATCCCAACATTCGCATACGGCCATCCGGTGGAGGGTTATCCACTTTGGCAAGATGCAGTTGTGGTTTTAGCAGAAGCCAAAAATGTAGAAAATGCTAAAATTTTTCAAAACTTTATAATGCTACCTGAAAATGCTGCAATGATGTCTGCATTCGCAAGGTACGCAAATGGTATAGCTGGATCCGAGCAATACATGCCAGCTGACATGTTGACTGCACCAGAAATTGTAGTGCCTGAAGAATTAGCTGCAAAAGGTAAATTTTTAGAAACTTGTCCACCTGAGATAAATAAAATTTATACAAAAATTTGGACAAACTTAATGAAATAATGCACTCAGTTTGGCCAGTTTTACTGGCCAAACTACTTTTTAATTCAAAGGCTAAACTATGAAAAGCTATAAGAATACAGATAAAATTCCACCAATAATGTTAGGTTCTTCAACACCTAAAGAGTGGAGAATTCCATTGATCGACTGGGATAGACCTCCTTGGAATAGATGGGCTTTTCAAAATATCAGACAGATTTTACCAACGGCTAATATAAAACGTAATAAGAACTTTGTAAGTGAATTGAAATATAATTTGCATAATATTGAAGACATCGCGTTTAAAGATACTAATGGCAAAGATACAAGTGTTTCAACAATGTTGGAAGACACATACACGGATGGCTTTTTGGTTCATATAGATGGGCAGGTTATCCATGAAAGTTATTACAATGGGATGGAACCAAGCAGTTTGCATATTGCACAATCCGTATCCAAATCTGTAACTTCAACTGTGGCGGGTATTTTAATTGGGAGGGGATTATTAGATCCAGGTCAAATGATTACCCATTACTTGCCAGAGTTAGAAAACACAGCTTGGAATGGCGCTACACTTCAGCATGTTTTTGATATGACCTCNGGTGTGAAATTTAGNGAGGAATATGANGTTCGAAANTCAGATATTGGNAAAATGGATGTNGCATCANGCTGGAAGCCNATTCCTGAGGGCTNTGATCCAAATGAATATTGGCCNGANNGCGTTTGGGATCAAATGCTTACTCTNNANGAAAANGAAGTCGANCATGGAGAGCGGTTTTTATATCGATCAATAGAAACCGANGTGATTGCGCACGCAATGGAACGTGTTACCGGAAAAAAACTTGCCGAGTTAATAAGTGAAGAGCTGTGGCAGACAATGGGTGCTGAAGATGATGCTAATATTACAGTGGATAGTTCTGGTTATGGGTTGTCATGTGGCGGGATAAGCTCNTCACTTAGAGATTTTGCGCGTTTTGGTATTCTCCATTTGAACGATGGTATGCTGAATGGAAAACAAATCATACCTAGGGATTGGATTGAAGACATTAGAAGTGGCAATCACGGATTGGCAAATGAATCTCTTCGCACCACTTACCCAAATGGAAAATATCGCAACCAATTTTGGATTGAAGANTCGAGCAAAACAACCGTGATGTGTATTGGCGTATTTGGTCANCTAATATATATCGCCCCTGAGTATAATATGGTAGTTGTAAAGTTTTCAACATGGCCAGATTTCCTGGATGACACACATAAGCTTAATACCCTTTCAGCCATTCATGCGATTGCAAATAATTATAAAGGAAAAGGCTAAAATCAATGGGCGATACTGAACTATGTTATTTAACAGCTGATGAAGCTATTTCAGCATTTAAAANAAAAAAACTATCACCAGTAGAATTAATTGATGCTGTTATTGATCAGAGCCAAAAAGTAAACAAAACGATTAATGCTTTTACCTATACATTTTTTGATGAAGCCAGAAATCAGGCAAAGCTAGCAGAAAAACGATATGCAGATGGTGAAGCAACCAAAGATCTAGAAGGTTTGCCAATTGGTGTGAAAGACGAGTCTGGGATCGAAGGACAACCATTATCCAAAGGTTCATTGATTTATAAGGATTACATTGCTGAAGATACCTCTCCTGTAAATCAAAGAGTGCTTGACGCTGGAGGTATTGTACATGCTCGGACAGCAACACCGGAGTTTTCATGCGCAGGTTTTACCTGGTCTCGTCAATGGGGCGTAACTAGAAATCCATGGAACAACAAATTTACTTCAGGCGGATCATCAGGCGGATCATCAGCCTCACTAGCCTCTGGCACATCAACGATTTGCACAGGTTCNGANATTGGTGGGTCGATAAGAATTCCAGCCTCAACTTGCGGATTGGTAGGGTATAAGCCCCCNTACGGGCGAAATCCAGAAGAAGCAATTTTTAATTTAGATTTTTATTGCCATACTGGACCACTAGCAAGATCAGTAAAAGATTGTATCCGGCTGCAAAATGTAATGTGTGGACCAAGTCCAAAAGATATAGCATCNCTACGTCCAAAGCTTGTATTACCATATGATTACAAGCCAATAAAAGATTGGAAGATAGCTTACTCACCGAACCTTGGTTGTTTTGAAGTTGATCCAGAAGTGGAGAGAAACACTCTGGCTTCACTAGAAGTTTTTAAATCTCTTGGTGCTACTGTTGAGGAAGTCGATCTTGGTTGGGGACCAGAGGTCTTGGAAGCTGGGCTTGCTTATCTAGGACATATATTTGGCGCTGCAATGGAAGATGAGCTAATGCAACATGCAGACAAGTTGACATCTTATGCTCGGGCGTTTGCCGAAGACTCCATAAATAGCACTCCGAGAGAGTTTCTTGGGTCCTTAGATGTAGCATATAAAATGTATAGTACTCTTGGGCCAATCTTAGAGGACTATAATGTCCTAATCTGTCCCACTACAGCCATACCAGCTGTACCAGCAGATTTTGATTCTACTAAAGATGAGTTGAAAATAAATGGTAAAGATGTGAATAAAATGCTTGGCTGGTGTATGACTACACCATTTAATACAATGAGCCGATGTCCAGTTTTGACAGTACCCTCTGGACAAGCGTCAAATGGGGTGCCTACTGGCATTCAAATCGTAGGTCGAACTTACTGTGATGGGGACGTATTTCAAGCTGGGTTAGCTTATGAAACAGCTTTAGGTGGCTGGTTTAACTCAAGAGAAACGCGACCAAACCTTTAAAAATATAATAAATTGTGAATGTTATTCGATAACATCGGTCAAATATTGATTAACAATCCAATAGATCTATACTCATAGCAAGCAACAATATTTATTTATAAGTACTGAATTAGTGAAAATTGTGATCGAACTTAAGGAAAACAAAATGAAAAAAACATTAATATCTTTAATATTATTATTTGGCTCAGCCAATTATTGTTTAGCTAGTGAGTTATACGCTCGGGTTGTTCAGGTGGAAGCAAATTATGAAACAGTGACAGAATATACCCCAGTTAAAATTTGTCGGGATGAAGAAGTGCCAATTTATGGAAATACTGGTCAAAGCAATGACAATGCAGGGAATGTTTTATTAGGTATGATCCTTGGTGGGGTCAGTGGAAAGGTGATTACTGGAGAAGATGGAGGTGCTGCAGTAGGCGCAATTGCAGGAGGTTTAATCGGCGCAAACAATAATAACAATAATAATAACCAAATTATTGGTTACAGAACAGTACAGAGCTGCACGATGAATAATAAAGAAATAAACACTACCAAATTAAAAAACTATAGAATAACTTACGATTTTCACGGCGCTTTGGGAACTAGTTATTCTTACAATAGTTATTTAATTGGAGACAACATACCGGTCCGAGTAAATGTAGTAGCAAAATAATAATTATTAGATATACGTAATAATTATTATTTTTGTGAAATCATGACACCAAAAACCAAAACAAGAGCCCCAAAAGCTTGCTGCCAATTCCAATCACCGCCTAAAACTAGTAAGATTAACATCACAAAAAATGGAGCGCTATTTAAATGAAATGACGCAATACCAATGCCCAATTTACCAACACCTTTTATCCACAAATATTGCGATATTGATAAAGATACCCAGCCAGTAATTAAAATTAAAATTATATGATTATTTGTCACCTCAGGTATCACAGTCCCAGGTAAGCCTAAAATTAAAGCTCCAATATAGAAACCAATACCAAATACAGTCATTCCAAAACTCGTAACAGTAGTTTGACCCAAAGAGGTTAATTTTGGCAAATATACGATCGTCGCCCTAGAACCCCAAGCATATAGCACGGCACCCAAAACGCCAATCAATGCTCCAACCCCAAACCGCGCCTCCAAAAAGTTTACTCCAGTGGCTAAAAACCCGCCTATTAAAACTAAGACAAAACCAACAACAAACCATTTCCGCAATTTTCTTCCATCAAATGCAACTTCCAAAGCTACTCCAGCGAGGGGCATTATTGCTGCAGTCAAGGCTGCGACTACTGGTGTAGTCAAATATATTGTAGTTATCATCAAAATTGAACCAATTCCAAATCCTATTCCCCCAACCCATAATCCCTTTATCCAACCCGCTCCCTTGAGCGGAGAATATCCCTCACTGAATAACCACATCAGTAGCAAAAGAAGAAAAGCTGAAATATTTCTAAATACTATAACTGATAAAATACCCCAGTCTTTTAATAACAAATCTGAAGCAGGAAATGTAAAGGCAAAGAGTGCAACGGCTACTAAACAAGTAATATTAGAGCGAACAAGGTCCAGGCCTGTCAAACTTTGAGGATGAATATCACTGTTTTTCATAAGTACCTGATAACTTAATAACAGATAAAAGAGTTGACATATTTAGAAACCATTCTCGTCCTTTAACGACATTTAAGTCGNTTTTANATAATTAATATTTCCTATAGGTTCGAGGTACTGATAAATCTTGTTCCCTTCAACGGTGGTTTCTCAGGACCTCCAGCNAAGCACTGCGCTATATTCATCCATTCAGCAGACACCTGCCCCTTAACTTTTANGTTTACATCATCAAATGATCTCGTTTGAGTTACTACCTGTGCAAAGCTAACTGCTTCCCCAGATATTATTTCCTGATTATTCTTATCACCAAACTCCCATAAATCTCCTGATGGGGCAGTTAATAATAAGTAAGGCATATTTTCTGGTACGACCTTATTATTCACTACATAACTCCACCCAAAAGTGTTTACTCCTAAGAAAACAATATTTTTGACCCGGTCAGTTTCAATACGTTTAACTCCCAAAACGTCAAATATTTCATGACCATGCGCCCATGTTTCCATTTGNCGAGCCGTAATGGACGATCGGGCAGACATTTCTGGTCCCNCCCATTTTACTCTCATTTTTGGATCTACTTTGGAATAATTATGGGCAGTTTGGTATGAACCTTCGAGCCAAACATCATATAATTCTTTTCCACACAATCCATTCAACCAAGGATACTGCGCTTGTAGTAAAGATTTACCTCTATTAAGTTCTTTTGTGATATCCGCAAAAAATGCATCAAATTTTAGATCACTTTCAAGCGTAATATCAGCTGCAACATTGAAAAGGTGTAAATGACCCAAAATATCTTCGATTGTCCAATTCTTAAATTGGGTTATTTGCTTAAAGTCATGATTATTTAAATCCTTTAAAACACTGGATAGGCAATCACACTCAAACTTGAAATCAATTGCCTGCTGCATTAATTANATTCCCATAAAGTTTTTGAAACCAGGGCTACTGATAATAAAGGCTCTCACAATATTGCAGGACGGTACTTCTTTAACACTTAGTATGCAATCAAGATTCCTTTTCATGTCAAGTAGTCCACCATGGTTTACGCTTTTCCATAAAACTAGCAATGCCCTCGAGACCTTCCGCATCTAACATACAATCTGTAAACACTTGCGCTCCATGATTTCGAAAATCTTTTGCACTTAAATGAAGAGATTCAAATAGCAAGCTTTTCGTTTTTGCATTTGCTTTCGGCGCAGCTTTGAAAATATCTTTTTTTAAATTTTTCAATAAATTCTCAAACTCAAGTTCATCATTTACCAAAAAATCAGCCAAACCTAATCGAAGCGCTTCCTCCCCATCAAAACGAGCAGCAGTGAGCATTAACCTTCGAGAAGCCGAAAAGCCAATCCTAGCCATTACAAATGGTGCAATTTGTGCTGGAGGAATACCCAAAGTAGTTTCTGTCAGTGAAAATAGTGCTTGTTTAGTTGAAACCACTACATCGCCACAACTCATTAATCCCATTCCTCCGGCCACCGCAGCCCCCTCAACAAAGGTAACTACAACTTGAGGCATAGTGTTTAAAATATTAAGTAATTCTCCAATTTCAACACTTGCCTTTTCAATATCCCTTCGATCCGTTTTTGGATTCTGGAAAACAGATTTGAAACCTTTTAAATCACCACCAGCACAAAAAATGTTATCTTTACCACGTAATGTTATACCTCGGATACCACCTTCTTTTTTTGTTATATTCAAAACCTTAAGCAACTCTTTTACCATTTCTGTTGACAATGCATTTCTGAAAGTTGGACGATTTAACCAGATATCTAACCAGCCTTCTGCTTTTTCTACCAAAATTGTTGAATACATCTTTTCATCCTTACATACGCGTTTAGTTTAAAGCATTAACGCTTTTCAAATAATTTAAAAAAATTTTAAAAATATTTAAACTATTACCTTCATATCTCGCTCTTTTCATAATCTGAACCTTCAAGCCAATATGGATTAATTTCAATCCCCCACCCCGGAGAATCCGGAACTTCCACCATCCCATTCTCAATACTAAAAGGATCATTTAAAAATAAATTTTCCTGCCAGGGGTAATAATCGGCTCCTTCAATCGAAAACTCTAGATATTTACCACCCCCGTTTATTGCTCTCAATAAATGCATCGTGAATAACGTAACTAATGACAAATTGGCACAATGTGGAGTAATGGGGATATTTGCGTTATTTGCCATTTCCACGACCCTTAATGTTCTATTTATACCTCCAAGATATAAAATATCGGGCTGAACGATATTTACAGCTCTCATATCGATCATTCGGCGCCAGGTTGGCAGATCGCAATCTTGCTCACCACCAGTAACATCAAGAGCAAGCGCATCTGTTACTTTTTTTGTCTGCTCTAATTCCCAGTACGGGCATGGCTCCTCAAAATGACAAAAATTGTGTTCTTCAAGAATATGACCAACCTCAATTGCTCTTTCAGGAGAATAACAACTATTTGCATCAATTAATAAATCCACATCTGGACCCAATTCCTTTCGCATGGTTGGAATAATTTCTTCCGTTCGCCCTAGCCACTCATCTTGATTACGTCCAACTTCTGCACCCGCACGCACTTTAAACGCATCAAAACCCATTGTGTCTCTTAGTAATTTTAGTCTTTGTGCTTCCTCAATTGGTGCAATGTCTCTCTTCATTGAAGACGCATAAGCTCTAATTTTTCCGGGAGATCCTCCTAATAATTCAGCCACTGATTTCTCTTTTAATTTCCCTTTGAGATCCCAAATTGCAGTATCCACTCCGGCCATCGCTCTACGAAGATAAGAGCCAGGGAACTTATGCTCTCTCTCTGTGACAATATCCAACAGATCATCTAACTCACGAAAATCCTGATTTATAAACCAAGGAGCTACCTGTCTATGTAATATCTTGGTTGTAATGTCAGAATGATAAGTTGATACTTGACCCCAACCAAATGAACCGTCCTCTACAGTGACCTTTACAAAACCAACAAAATTATTCGAAAAACTTTCAATTTTTTTTATTTTCATTTATTTTAAACGCCCTTTAAAGAACTTTTTATAATCATTTTGGCCGCTTTTTCCGCAACAGCGATGGTAGGACCATTAGTATTTCCTGTTGGTACTGTAGGAAATATCGAAGCGTCGACAACTCTTAACCCTTGCACCCCATGCACTTTTAATTCTTCATCAACAACCGATTTTCCGGGATCAACGCCCATCTTACATGTGCCACATTGGTGATAAACAGTCCAAGAATTTTTACGAACGAACTCATCATATTCTTTATCAGTATTGACCAAGGGGCCAGGTGATAATTCCGAAGAAATCACTGATTGCATAGCAGGTGTCGCACCAATTTTTCTCATTAATTTCATACCATCGCGCATAAGTTGTTTATCATGCTCAGTTGATAAATAATTACCATACATCTCTGGCGAAGCTAATGGATTTTTTGATTTTATCCGAACAAACCCTCTGCTTGTTGGCTTGCAAGGATTATAACCTAACAAAAACCCTGGGAAAGGGTCAGGGCTCATCAAGGGTCGAGTTCCAGCTGGTGCTCGCGTATAGCTAACTGGAGAAAAATAAATTTGGGTATCAGGAAATTCAGAATTTTTTTGTGCTTTCACGAAGCCACCACCTTGGTTAACGCTAAGAGATAGAGGTCCCTTCCTGCGCAGAATATAATCAATCCCAACATTTAGTTTCCCCCAAAGAGACCCTAAAGATTGATTTAAAGTTGGTACTTTCGATTGATAGTATATGCTAGCACCCATGTGATCTTGTAAATTTTCACCAACGTTAGGTGAGTGGTGAATTACAGGAATATCAAATTTACTTAATAGTGCCGATGAGCCAATGCCAGAATTTTGAAGCACCTGAGGTGAGTTAATTGCACCTCCACAAATGATAACCTCACAATGCGCCTTCACCTGTTCCAATTTACCATTTTTGATGAACTCAACACCATTTGCTTTTTTCCCCTCAAATAAAACTCTAGTAACCTGACTTCTTAAACTTAAATCAATATTTGAGCGATTTTTAATTGGATGGAAATAGGCTCGAGATGCAGAAGCCCTAAAGCCTTTTCTTGTAGTGATCTGATAGATGGCGGCACCTTCCATTTCACCAGTATTGTAGTCTTCATTAAAGGGTATACCAGCCTGCTCTGCTGCTTCGAGGTAATTATTACATAGGGGATGCACATCTTTTGAAATGTCTCTAACAGTTAACGGTCCACCTATTCCACGCTCTGGATTCTTTGGTCCTGTCCAGTCTTCCATAGCCTTAAAGATTGGCAACAAACTATTCCAATCCCAACCAGGTGCAGTTTTAGACCACTCATTGTAATCGTTTGGATGCCCTCGCACATAAACCATAGCGTTTATTGAGCTCGAGCCTCCCAAAACTTTTCCTCTAGGCCAATACATTTTACTTGAATCCAGATTTTGCTCAGGCTCGGTCTCGTATTTCCAATTAAATCTAGATTCGTAGTAAATTTTGCCATACCCAATTGGCATCCTTATCCAGAAACTGGAATCGTTTCCTCCTGCTTCTAGTAAAAGAACTCGATGATTTTTGTTATGCGTTAATCTGTTCGCAAGAACTGACCCAGCTGATCCGGCCCCAACAATGATATAGTCGTATTCTTGCAATTAATTCACTCACTTTTATTAGACAGAAAAGGAATTTTATTACTGTTAAACAAAGCCAAAATAGATAGGAAATCAACATTAAAATTTTTGCAAAAAGATCTTAACTTGATAAAGTTTAAATGCACAAATAATACTTAGTAAACAACTAACTATTTAAGGAATTAACTAATGCTTACCAAATTTGATGATATAAAAAAATCTGAACCCGAAACAGATGATTTAGAAGGTTGGGTTGTCGTTCAAGGAAAACCAACAATGAGAACTCAGGTTTTACATACTAATAACGAAAAAAATATGATTTCAGGTATTTGGGAGGCAACACCAGGGACTTATCATGCCACCTATTCTGCATACGAATTTGTTCACATTATTTCTGGCAAGATTAAAATTACACCTGATGATGGAACAGGTCCCAAAATTGTGAGCTCAGGTGATACTTTTATAGTGGAATCAAATTTTAAGGGCACGTGGGAAATTCAAGAGAAGGTCTTAAAACATTTTGATTTTATGTTATAAATCAGATATTTAATGCTAATCATTAATCTTTCTTCTTCGCTTAGTTGCGCTCCCAATTGATCTTGGTTTAGAGAAGTCAGTTTTCTCTTCTAAAGTTCCCGATGGATTTGTTGTCTTGCCAGTGAAAGCTTCAGACCATTCGCCTAATTTCTGGTCCATGTCTTTCCAATCAGTCATCAATTCACTATCACGATACATGGCAAAGGGACGGAGTGTACTCTCATAATAATCTACCTGCTTATTTGTTCTATACTGCTTTGAATTGTATCCATTCCAATGAATTATTTGATCTATTGGACGCCGATATCTTCTGTCTTGAGATGCAATTGGGTAGCCAATAGGTATTGTGCCAAAGGCTGTCATCCAATCAGGATAACCCAAAAGTTCTGACAAATCTTTGTTAGTGGTCTCCTCTCCTCCTCCAGACAACCAAGAAGAAGTTAAACCCTCCGCCGTGACACCTAATTGAATATTTTGTATCGCGGCTCCTAAAGAACACAAAAAAATTGCTTCATTGTTGTCATCATACTCTTTAACCCACTCCGCACTATTTGAATGTGGAAAGCAGACCTTCCATCTCGGATCACCAATAACAAGAATAATTGCAACTGTATTTGCTAGATAAGTTTTTTTAACAGCTGGAAAACCTTTTGCGTGGTCTACTAGCCGTTGCGCTTGTTTTAGAAAAACCTCCGTAACCCTTTTAATCATTTGGGGATCATCTACTACAATAAAATCCCAACATTGAACATTTGCACCCGAAGGTGCCCACCTACCGCAATCAACAATTCGTTTTAGAGCTGTTTTTGAGACATCTCGCCCAGCCTGAAATTTACGAGTGCTTCTTCTCTGCTCAATTATATCGTAAAAAAGTGGAGTTTTTTCATTAGGCATTTCTTTTCCGTCTTCTCTAAATTTAAGATTAATTAGCTGTATATGAGACTATCATACTCAAATGTAACTAAAAATAAAAAAAGTAACAAAAATCAACTAAAACCTAATTTGAAATGTATTTCTTCAATGGTTTATCGCCCTTAGGATTGGGCTTATCCGATAGTATTTTTACTTTAGCCCAGCACAGAATTAGAGCTCTCAGGATTAACTTTCCTTAAGCGAGAGAAAAACCCCATATTTAATTTTCGTCCTATTTTTTCTAAATAAAATTCATATGGGTGCAAGTCATGATCGTTACCGGATTCACAATAATTTATTAAGCCTACCATCATTCTCGCCGCAATTGTTGCATTTTTGTACTGATTACCACTTGTACCGCAAGCCATATAAAAACCATTCAAACTCGACTTATCATAAATAGGTATCCAGTCATCAGAAGCATCGTAAAGATCTACAATTCCCTTTCTTCTTGATGGAATACCAAGAGTAGGAACTCTTTGAGCATATCTATGCACTTGATTATCCCACTGGTCAGTAAATTCAGTATTAAAATTCAGATCATCAACAAATTCTCTTGAATCACACTCTGGGTCTTCTGAACCAATTAAAATATTACCTCCATGTTCTGGCCGAACATAGCAACTAATATCACTATCGGAGACAACAAATCCATCCGCTTCAAAGTTAAAACCTGACGGTTGAGGAACGTGAGCAACCTCCTGTCTAAGCGGGCGGGTTTTAATATTCATTTCCTCTTCTACACCAGCCATTTTATTAATTTTGAAACTAGCTGGCCCTGCTACATTTATTACAATGGGTGCATTTATTACCTCATTACTTGCTAATAAAACTCCTGAAACTTTTCCATTATATTTAATGATATCAACAACTTCAGAATTGAATTTAAACACACCTCCTTTTGCCTCTGCTGCTGACCTTAGATTATGGGCAGATAATTGAGGATCTGTAACATACCCACCAGTTGGGAAGAATACTCCAGAATTAATGCTAGAGCCATTTGTTTCACCAAATCCATCTTGATCAATCCTTTTAGCAGGCGCAAAACTTTCCTGATTATACAGAGGTAATTTCTTTTTAATAATACGAGAATCCCACTCTTCAAAAGGTATATTCAATGTTGAACATATTGATTTATGCTTTTTAAGAAATTCATTTTGCTCAGTCTCCATCACCAAACAGCCACATTCTACAAATTTAGCTATTCCATGATCATCTTCCACACCAAGATAATCTTTCCAATTTTTCCAATCAAAATAACCCTCATAGGCAAGCGCGGAACCATCCAATGTGGAATAATGCACCCTAATAATTGCACAAGAGGCAGAGGTAGAGCCTGTTCCCGCATCGTGATTTCTATCAATATTCAATGTCTTGAAACCAGCCTTTGATAACTCAAATCCCATGGCTGCACCTATCACACCAGAACCTATTATAATCACATCCAAATCCATATCACCGCATCTCCCAACTCTTAATATAAGTACCCTTAAGCATTACGTCTTCTCAGATGTAATGAAATTATTTTACAAACCACGAACTAATGAGATTTCCTGTCGCAATCTAACCATTAACGATGTTAAAGATTCTTTTTGTTTTAGATCTATAAGCTTTCCATTACTGTCAAAAGCCTGATCTGAAAATGGAACTATAAATGCGCTACCTTGCAACATTCTAGTGTTAAAACTTCCTAAAGCTTGTTTCATAGTTATTTGAGAGACTTCACCTCCAGAACGTCCTGCTGTTGAAATAAGTGCAACGGGTTTTCCTGTTAGAGGCTGTGGCTTGTGACGACTGATCCAGTCCAAAGCATTTTTTAGAACTCCTGGTATCATTTTGTTATACTCTGGTGTGGCAATAATTAATGCATCACTTTCTTTTATCTGATGTACTAAATTAGTAACCTCCCTAGGAAGGCCAATTTCATCCTCTAGATCACCATTATAGAGTGGCAGGTTTAAATTACCCATTTTGTGTGAGCAACTACCAAATACTTCTATAGCCTCTCGCAATAAGGTGGTATTTTTTGAATGTTTTCGTAATGATCCAGAAATTGCTAATATTTTCGGTTTATCCATCAAAAAATCCTTCTTAAAATATTACGTCAATAAGCCTGAAAAGATTGTTTAAACTCTTATCTTAGGCATTAATATAAATTCCCAGGGAGACGGGAAATCTCCNACGGGAACTTCAATAACGGTAGGTTTTCCAGATGCAAAACTTTTTTTCAAACAATTGCGTAATTCATCAGGCGTTTTAGCTTTCAGACCCTGTACGCCAAAACTTTCTGCTAATTTTACAAAATTAGGACTTTTAAGATCTGACGCAATTGGTCTGTTATTATATTTTTCAATTTGAAATCGNCTGACATTACCAAAAGCATTATCATTAAATATTATAGNAGTTATTGGTATATTATGACGAGCAGCTGTAGCAAGCTCACTAATCGTGTATAATGCACCACCATCGCCTGATATAGAAACTACAGGTACATCTCTTCTTGCATGCGCTGCGCCCAGCGCAGACGCAAATCCCCATCCTAAAGTTCCTTGATAGCCAGTTGAAAGGAATGTCCGAGGACTATAACTTTCGAAGGCAAACCTAGATACATAACCAACTTGGGTTAGTTCATCAACAAAAATGCCATTCTTTGGGAGTTCTGCTCGAATAGCCGCCAACCAAGCCAATTGGGGCGCCAGTTTTTTGGCAAATAATTTATTATATTTTAATTTTACTTCATTTACTTTCTTTACCCAGTCATTTCGATGTTTTTCTTTTCCAGACATATTATCAAGTAATGATGGTAAAGCATCTTTTAAATCAGCGTTGATGCCTATTTCGGGTGTATTAATTCGTCCAATTTCCTCATCATCGATATCAATATGAATTATTTTCATATGATCATCGACTCCCCATTGCATCTGGGCAGTTTGGCATCTTGTTCCAATAGCCAGAACAACATCACATTCCCCCCAAAGCTCTCTCCCAGCGGGCAAAGTCACACTAAGCTGACTTGAACCGTCCATAATCCCATGTCCATTTCTAAAGGCTATTACTGGCGCTGAAAGACTTTTTGATAATTGATTTACTTCAACANTAAAGTTTTGGGCCCCACCACCAACAATTATAATTGGTTTATGTGATTTGTTTAACAAGGCAGCTGCTTCTTCAATCTGATCAGTATTTAAAATTGGGCTAGATTCTGGATACCCCACTAAATCCTGGGGGATTTTATCTACTTTAGAATTCCAAATGTTAACTGGTATTTCCACACCAACTGGTCTGGGACGACCAGACTGCAGACTTGAAAATGCATCAGTCAATATCTTTGAAGCACTTTCGGCATTCTCAATTCTGTTTGCTTGTTTGGTTAAGCTTTTAATTACTGATAGCTGATCAGGAATTTCATGAAGAAGACCATAGCCTTTTCCAATAGCACCAAGTGGGATTTGCCCAATCAATGCAAATACAGGAGCATTNACCGCATATGCCGTAGATAACGCTGCTGTAGAGTTTAAAAAACCAGGTCCAGGAACGATTGAGAACACCTGTGGTTTTCCAGTGGCCATCGCAGCACCTAAGGCCATGTATGCTGCTCCTTGCTCATGCCTTGCATGAATTGGTTTGATATTCTTTGTATTATCGTAAAGCACATCAAAAAAATCATCATTCTGAACACCAGGTAAACAATATAATTGGTCAATATTGTTTGCTATCAAGGTTTTGACCGCTATCTCCCCAACAGTAATTGCCATAACTCTACCTAATTTGAAATTATTTCGCGGACCGCAACCGCAAATTTGGTAATATCCTGGGATCTCAAGCCTGCGATATTAATTCTGCCATCATCTACTATATAAATTGCTTTCTCGTCTTTGAGGCGTAATATTTCATCTTTTGTTAATCCAATCAAAGAGAACATTCCCGCCTGTTCAGCCAAAAAGTCAAATCGAGAGGAATTAGTTTGATTTCTTAATTCCAGACTCAAATCCCTTCGGATCATGTGAACCCTATCACGCATCTCGTCTAACTCTCTTAACCAAGAAGTTTTTAACTCGGAATCAGATAAAATAGTCCTGACCACAGCCGCACCATGGTCTGGTGGCATCGAATAATTAGTTCCAGCAAGATTTTTTAATTTTCCTCCAAGAGCTTTACTAATCTTTTCATTTTTAGATAGAGTTATTGCTACTCCAGCTCTATCACGATAAATAGCAAAGTTTTTTGAACTTGAAGAGGCAATTAACAGCTCCGGCAATACACTCAATAATTTTCGCACTCCATAAGCATCTTCATTCAGTCCAGCNCCAAACCCTTGATAAGCGATGTCCACTAATGGCAAAAANCCAATCTCAAGAGCNAATTCCGAAATAACATNCCACTGNGTATCTGAAAAATTCACACCAGTTGGATTGTGACAACAACCGTGAATCAAAACAACATCGCCTGCAGGAATATTTCTTAAATCTTTCATAGTTAATTCAAAATCAATATTTTGTTTCTGTGGGTCGAAATATCGATAATAATCGGTTTTAAGGCCTGCGGCTTTTATTGTCGGAGCATGATTATCCCAAGTGGGAGAAGGTAACCAAATAGTAGAACTTGAAGAGACATCATATATTAAATCGTACAGCACCCTTAACGCAGTGCTGCCCCCGGGTGTTTGAATGGCATTTATTCGCTTTCTGTCAATTTCATCGCCAAGAACTAAGTCCGAGGCTAAATCACAAAAAATTGGGTCTCCTGCAAGGCCAATATATGCCTTTGTTTTTTGCTCTTCAAGGAGAATAGTTTCGGCTTTTTTCACAGTCTTTAACACTGGGGTAATACCCGTTTCGTCCTTGTACACCCCTATTCCAAGATCAATTTTATTCTNACGTGAATCTCTTGAAAAATCTTGCAGNAACTGCAAAATTTTTGGCGCTTTGGGTGTGGGTAAATCATCAAATAAATTCATCGTCCGTATGACATCTCACAATATTAATATTCATGCAATGTGATTTTTTGCTTGCATAACCGTCAAACTATTATGAAGTACGGACTAAACATAGATAGAGAATAAATGAGAAACTATTTTTTTATACTTTTTGCAGCGGGTGCCATTCAATCTGTTGTTTTTGGTGGCCGCCAAACAATTCCTTTGTCCATTGAAGGTATAAACCTAGCATCAACTTTAAATTATCTNGAAATTAGTTTTGCATTTGCAGTTGGACAGCTAGTAAGTGGTGCAGTTACGCCATTGGGCGGCGCTATTTCAGATAAATATGGCTCAGGCAAAACACTATTTCTTGGAATAATTGTATCAGCAATAGGGTGTTTTCTTATACCATTTTCTACCACTCCCTTAATGCTTGTTATTTCAATAGGAATTTTATCTGCTGGAGGTTCTGGCATAGCAGGACTACCGGTAATAATGTCAGCAGTTAATAAGCTCGTGCCGCCTGAAAGATCTGGAATGGCCTTTGGGCTTGTAAATGCTGGTGGTTCTATCGGGCAGTTCTTATTTGCTCCTCTTGCCGGCTTAATGATTATCAACTACGGCTGGCAAGCAAGCATTTTTGCGAGCTGTGCCCTCCTAATTATGGTTTTACCCCTCTGTTGGCTCATAAGATACCAACCACAGAAAAAACAGAAAAATGCGTCTGGTGATAATTTATCTTTTTCAAAAACGTTATTTCTAGCATTCAATACACCCAGTTACATATTGTTGATATCAGGTTTTTTCGTTTGCGGTTTTCATGTGGCCTTCATAATCACACATATGCCCGGGGTTATCATAGCATGTGGTTTAAATGTAAATGTCACTGGTTGGTCGCTTGCAATAATTGGCTTCTTTAATATTTTAGGAAGTTTATTTGCGGGTTGGTATATATCCAAGCGCAGTATGAAAATATTCTTATCCTACATATACGGTGCTCGC
>NYTF01000045.1 GCA_002683355.1 Paracoccaceae bacterium
ATTGCCATCAGGAACAGAAATGGTGATGCCAGGTGATAANCTTAANTTNAANGTNGANCTCATAGCNCCAATNGCNATGGAACAAGGTTTACGCTTTGCGATCCGNGAAGGGGGCNGAACNGTNGGNTCCGGTGTAGTNTCNAAAATCAACGCGTAAGCGTAAATATAGTTCGATGTGGGCGGGAATTATTCCGCTCCACCTCTCAACTGCGAAAGGTTAAAAAATGCAAAGCCAAAATATTAAAAACAAATTCTTATGTTTTGTAAAATAAAACAAAAAGTATAATTGACCTTCAGATAAAATTGGCAGCATAAGAAAAACATGGCAAAGTTATACTTTCATTACTCCACAATGAATGCAGGAAAATCGACTGTTCTGCTTCAAGCTTCTCANAATTATCGTGAGCGTGGGATGGAGACATACCTTTTAACAGCTGAAATTGATAAACGAGCAGGCGCAGCAAAAATTGCGTCTCGGATTGGAATAAGTGAAGTTGCACAAACATTTACGTACGATGAAAATTTGTTTGAAAAAATAAGGTTACACTTAAATACCTCAAAATGTGCATGTGTCTTCGTCGATGAATCTCATTTTCTAACTCCAGAACAAGTGTGGCAATTAACTGATGTCGTTGACGAACTTTCAATACCAGTCATGTGTTTTGGATTAAGAGTAGATTTTAGGGGTGAACTCTTTCCTGGATCAGCTGGATTGTTAGCACTGGCTGATGAAATGCGCGAAGTACGAACCATTTGCCATTGCGGGAAAAAGGCGACAATGGTGATAAGATTAGATGAAGATGGTAAAGTAATTAAAGATGGTGAGCAAATTCAGATAGGTGGAAATGAAACATATACTTCANTATGCAGGAAACATTGGCGTCAAGAAATAGAAAAATAATTTATTCAATTTAGTTAATTAAATTTGAAGTCTCTTTCTTTTCCAATAAGATATCAATAATGTTTTTCAAGGCAATTAAACCCATCTCCTCCCGTACTGACAAAGCTGCTGTACCCAAATGTGGTAATAAAACAGCATTCTCGAGATCAACCAATTGAGGAGATATTAAAGGTTCAAATTCATAAACATCCAGACCAACCCCACCGATCTCTTTTTTTTGCAAAGCATCAATTAAGTCAGATTCTTTAATAATTTCACCACGAGCAATATTAATTAAAATTGAGGATGACTTCATNTTTGCAAAAGATTTTTTATCAATCAAATGATAAGTCTCAGGGCCACCGGGTACAGCGATAACGATTATATCAGCTTTACCAAAAAGTTCATCAAGGCTATCAACCTGATAACAGTTTTTTAGTTTTAAATCAGTAACTTTTGACCTGTTGTAATAATAAACAGGCATATCAAATCCCAAATTGCAACGTTTTGCTATTGCTTTTCCAATGCGTCCCATTCCGATAACCCCAAGGGTACTGCCAGTAACATGGGTACCCAACATCTGCATTGGATTCCATCCCTTCCAGGATCCACTTCGGACCAATCTATCGCCCTCCCCAGCACGTCGTGCAGTCATCAACATTAATGTCATTGCAATATCAGCAGTAGCGTTCGTTACCACATCAGGTGTATTAGTTATTTGAATATTTTTTTGCCTGGCTGAATTTAAATCCAAGTGATCATAACCAACTCCAAAGTTTGAAATAATTTTTGTTCTAGGCGATTTAGAACTTTCAAATATCTCCTTACTGAATTTATCACCAATTGCAGCAATNATTGCATCATAATTCTGTAATGCATTAATCAATTCAAATTTTGAGGATGGAATTACTGATTGACGCACATGTACATCAAAAAAATTTTGTGCGCGCTTAATAACTTTTTGGGGAATGGGTCTTGTTATCAGCAATTTATACATTAATGAAGTTTAGCTCCCACATGAACGTCACCATCAGGGATAACCAATACAATATCGTTATTAGAATCTGATAATCCTAATACCAACACCTCAGACATAAACTTTCCTATTTGGCGTGGAGCAAAATTTACGACAGCTAATACACTTTTTCCAATTAGCTCATCTGGGTGGTAATGATGAGTGATTTGGGCAGAGCTTTTTTTTATACCAACATCACNTCCAAAATTTATCCTTAATTTTAGAGCTGGTTTTCTAGCTTCTGGAAAAGTAGTTGCTTCAACTATTTCACCAACTCGGATATCTACCTTAGCGAACTCATCAAATGAAATAATACTCATGACTATTTTCCTAATTCTTTGCTTCTCATAGCTGCTGCATTCACCGCTTGATTAATTAAAGGACTAATTCCTATTTCTTTGTCCATTAAAACTTCTAAGGCCGCTTGCGTCGTCCCTCCTGGCGAAGTCACATTGATGCGTAATTGCGAGGGTTCTTCCAAAGATAATTCTGTTAAAACCCCTGCTCCAACAATTGTTGCTCTTGCCAATTTCATAGATAGACTTGGTGACAACCCCTGAACCTCTCCAGCTTTTGCCAATGNTTCAACTAAATAAAAAACATAGGCTGGACCAGATCCTGAGATAGCAGTAACAGCATCCATTTGTGCTTCTTCAGTTAATCTCACTGTCTGACCAACAGCACCTAGTAATTTCTCTGAAAGAGCAATATCANCTTCAGTGGTTGAGTTATTTCCAATTAATGCCGTTATGCCCTTATTTACTGAAGCTGGTGTATTAGGCATTGCTCTGATAATTTTTGAGTCTGCTCCTAACTCAGCCTCAAACATATGAATTGTTGATCCAGCGGCAATTGATAAAAAAATTGTCTCTGTATCTCTCAATTTTTTTATTTTAGAAAGTGCTTCCTTCATCATTTGTGGCTTTACGGCTAACACTACAACTGCAGGCGCCTCAGGTAACTTCTTATTTAAATTAATTTCAGGTATTTTTTTTAGCCATTTGGTTGGATTTGGCTCAATAATATTAATAGATTTTGCATTAATCCCATCAGCAAGCCAACCTTTAAGCAAAGCAGACCCCATTTTTCCACATCCAAGTAATACTAAACCATTTTTATTAATGAGATTATTTGGCATATAGCCTCCAGATTTCAAGCCTCTCCCTCAGGCATCATCATCGCAATTCCGACAGCATTAGAGGGCTTTTCACCACCCCAAACTACCTTTTGTAATGAAGGGTAAAACCCATCACAATAATTTATCGNATCACATAATATTTGATCAATCTGACTATCGTTTACCTCTGCATCATCATTTAGAACCAATCCATATCGGTAAATAATCAAGTTTTTAGAGGCAGTATAAGTAAAGGTGCCTGTCCAAATAAAATCATTTATAAAATTTAAAGTCTCATAGATTTTTTGGGANGTGGTTTTTAATGGTGCTATTTCAAATGAACACGCTAACTTTAATATTTCTTCTCTACTCGATAATGCCAGTGTTATAGAATAATTTCTCCACAGTGCCTCAACATTCATAACAATTTGATCATCATTTAACCTATCAAAATCCCAAGAGTTATTTGCTGCCAACTCCTCAACAAGGTCTATCGGATTTGGTCCATCATAATGTCGAATGTGTTCTGAACTAACCAAACTTTATATCCCTATGAATATTCTGAATTACTAATACCATATTTTGTGTCTTATCCGACATATCGCCTAATCAAAAACCCGTCATACGATATATAGTGTTACAAAAGACAGCAGTCGTAAAGATGCTTTCTTTAGTTATCCACAGAAATATTTAACAAAATTTAGGNTTTGNTNTTATTAAAAGATTAACTTTTCACCTTTAATTTTTTTTCAAGAAGTTCTAACCGTGATTTCATCAGTTTGTTTTCTTCAAGTGCTTTTTGGAGCATTATTTGATTAACTTCAAATTCCTCTCGGCTAATCAAATTTTTTTCAGAAATCCAACGCTCAATAAAGCTTTTCATCGCCGTATCAGCCTCATCTTTAGCACCTTGNGCTACNCCCATTGCGTTAGTCATTAGCTCTGATAAATCATCAAAAAGTTTGTTCCGGGTTTGCATTTCTAACTCCAATTGAAGTAATATCTAGTTATATGGTGGTTAAAATAAGATTTGCCAAGAGGCTATTACAACAGATGGGTCAAAAGATGGAATACTACTTATGCTTGAAGTGATCCATTTTCCCAATATTTCTCCTGATATTTTTACAATAGATATTGGTTTTTTTTCTTTTTCTCTTAAGTGGTATGCTTTAGCTTATATTGTTGGCCTGCTTTTGGCCTGGAGATTAATTTTAAAAATGGTGGAAAACTCAAATCTTTGGCGTGATCAAATTCCACCTATGACAAGAAACAAGCCGGAAGAACTACTGAGCTGGATGATTATTGGCGTAATATTGGGTGGACGCTTGGGATTTGTTTTATTTTATCAGGCCGATTACTACTTACAAAATCCCACTGAGGTTCTGATGATCTGGAATGGTGGCATGTCATTTCATGGTGGGTTTATTGGTGTGATAGTTAGTGGTACAATGTTTTGTGTTAAGAACAAATTATCAATCTTGTCTGTAGGTGATACAATTGCAATAACTGCTCCAATTGGAATATTTCTTGGACGAATTGCAAACTTTGTAAATGGTGAGCTTTTTGGTCGGCCAACAACTATGCCATGGGCGATAGTTTTTCCCACAGAAAATGGTACGGGCTGCTTAAATAATCTGGCTCAAATCTGTGGTCGCCATCCCTCTCAATTGTATGAGGCTTTTTTTGAGGGGTTGTTATTATTTATTATATTATTTTGGGGCGCTTATTTTATGTCATGGCTAAAGAAACCTGGTTTTTCTATTAGCGTTTTTTTTATCGGTTATGGTACTGCTCGTATTTTTGTTGAAACTTTTAGGCAACCAGATATTTATTATTCAAGTGCGGATAACCCAATGGGCTACNTGATATCCATATTGAATTTTGGACTTACAACTGGGCAGGTTTTGTCAATACCGATGGTCCTAGTAGGAACCATAATGATAGTTAAAACATTAAGAACTCGATGACAGATCTTTTAAATTCCCTTTTATTACAAATAAAACAGACTGGGCCGATAACCGTTGCCGATTATATGAATATTTGTTTATTACATCCAAAGCATGGATATTACTCAAAGCAAGACCCTTTTGGGAAAAAAGGAGATTTTATAACATCACCTGAAATAAGTCAGGTTTTTGGAGAGTTATTAGGTTTATGTTTAGCACAAAATTGGATAGATCAAGGAATGGAGCCTTTTTCTCTTGTCGAAGCTGGTCCAGGACGTGGCACCCTAATGGCTGATATTCTACGAGCCACAAAATCAGTACCCGACTTTCATAAAAATATGTCTATTCATCTAATTGAAGAAAGTCCTGCATTAAAGAAAATTCAAAGAGAAACTCTGTCGAATTTTTGTGTGCAATGGCATAAAAGCTTTGATCACTTACCCAAAAAACAAATATACTTCATTGCAAACGAATTTTTTGATGCTTTACCAATTAGACAATTCAAAAAAACAAAAACAGGTTGGAGCGAGATACTTGTTAGCCAACAGGAAAATAAATTAATTTTTTGTTTGGGAAATAAAATTCCCTTAACCGCGATTCCACATCGCATAAAAGATACCAAGTTAGGAGACATTATAGAAATATGTGCAGCGGCAAAACCGATTATGAAATTTTTATCAGGGCAAATAATGAACTATGGGGGTTGTGCAATTATTATCGATTATGGAGCTAATCATTTGAAGGGCAATACCTTACAAAGTGTAAAAAATCATAATAAAATCAACACTTTAAAATTACCTGGTAATTCAGACCTTACAGCCCATGTAGATTTTACTGAATTAACTAAAGATCTCTCAAACATATTAGTAACGAAAACAACACGCCAAGGAACTCTTCTGAAACGTTTAGGTATTATAAATAGGATGGAGAAATTAACTTCAAATCTAAAAGAAAATCAAAAAATAGATTATAAAGCAGCAGCTCAGCGCTTAATAGAACCCAATGAGATGGGAGCTTTGTTTAAAGCTATCGCTTTATACCCTTCCAAATTAACTGCTCCAGCTGGGTTTGATTTATGAATCTTAAAAGTATAAAAAGTGACAATCTTTTGGGTATTAAACATGGTTTTTTTACACGGCTAGGTGGAGTGTCTTCCAATATTTATTCAGGTTTGAACTGTGGCTTAGGTTCTAATGATAAGCAAGAATCTGTACATCAAAATCGCATGCTAGCAGCTAAATTTTTGGATATAAGAAGATCACAACTTATTTTTGTTCACCAAATACATTCCGCCAAAGTTATTACAATTAGAGACAAACCAACCAAGCCTCTTAAAGGTGATGCAATTGTTACAAATAGTAAAAACCTTGCATTAAGTATTTTGACAGCTGACTGTCAGCCAGTTTTATTTGCAGATAAAAAAAATAGTGTAATAGGGGCGGCACATGCAGGTTGGAAAGGAGCATTCGACGGTATTTTACAAAATACCATTAAAAGTATGTGTAAAATTGGAGCTGATATTGACCAAATTTATGCAACAATCGGGCCTAGTATTAGTCAAAAGAACTACGAAGTTGGCCCAGAGTTTTTTGAGCGGATATGCAAAAATAAAAAAGATAATGAAAGGTTTTTTTTAAGAGGTCGCTCAGATAGATTTCATTTTAATCTAGTTGAGTACAGCCTACATCAAATTGAAAAAACTGGCGTACAAAAAGTCGACTTTATTGATAGTTGCACGTATCAAAATCCCAATTTACATTTCTCATATCGAAGGTCTGTTCACCAATCAGAAAATGACTATGGACGAATGTTATCAACAATTATGCTAGAAGCTTAAAAATCTTTTAGTATTCTTTCTTCTAAAATTTCAAACGGGACTCCTGGCTTATCTTTTGCACATCGAATCACTAAAGATGTTTTTACGCTTGCAACATTTTCCGCAGAAGTTAGATGCCCGGTTAAAAAACTTTGAAATGCGCTCAAATCTGGTGCTACACATTTCAAAATAAAATCAATTTCACCATTGAGCATGTGACACTCTCTAACTAATGGCCAATTTCCACATTGCTCCTCAAATGCTGCTAAATCAGTCTCTGCTTGAGAGTGTAATCCAACCATCGCAAATACTTGCACCTCAAAACCTAAATCCCTCGAGTTTACATCCGCATGGTAGCCATTGATATAACCTTTCTCTTCAAGCGTACGTACTCTACGTAAACAAGGTGGAGCAGAAATTCCAACTTTACCCGCTAAATCAACATTCGTCATACGCCCATCATTTTGTAATTCAGCCAAAATTTTTCTATCAACTGCGTCTAATTTAGAAATGCCCATGTCGATTCCTCTTGTTTATAATTAAACATTACAAATTAGTATTTAATAAGCAATAATATTTCAAGCTGTTGTAATAAAATTTCAAACTTTTAAAAATGTCATTTACATACAACCTCTTGTTGACCTTTCCCTTATTAAAACAGCAGGGTATATCGAAGTAAATAAAATTACGAGGTTCTTAATGAGCAAAGAAATAAATACTAAGCTATTGATAATAGGTTCAGGACCAGCAGGATATACCGCTGCTGTGTATGCAAGTAGAGCGATGCTAAACCCAGTACTAGTTCAGGGAATACAACCTGGTGGACAGTTAACTATCACTACAGAAGTCGAAAACTGGCCTGGAGAAAAAGAAATTCAAGGACCAGATTTAATGGTAAATATGGAAGCTCATGCTAAATCTGTTGGAACAGAGATTCTATTTGACCATATTGAAAATATTGACTTGTCAAAAAGACCCTTCAAAGCAATAGGGCAATCAGGACATAAATATTTTGCAGACTCTGTAGTATTAGCAACTGGTGCTCAAGCTAAATGGTTAGGTTTAGAATCGGAAGAAAAATTTAAAGGCTTTGGTGTTTCAGCTTGCGCAACGTGTGATGGTTTTTTTTACCGCGAACAAGAAGTTGTTGTGGTNGGCGGTGGAAATACCGCAGTAGAAGAAGCGCTATTTTTAACCAATTTTGCGAGCAAGGTAACTTTAATTCATCGCAGAGACGAACTGAGGTCTGAAAAAATATTGCAAGATAGGTTATTTAAAAATAAAAAAATTGAAACAATTTGGTTTCATGAAATTGAAGAAATTTTGGGTGATGAAAACCCTCTTGGGGTGACTGGAGTTAAAATTACACACACACTNACAGGAAAAACAAGCCATATAAATTGTAAAGGTGTGTTTGTGGCTATAGGTCATGCTCCTGAAAATAGTTTAGTAAAAAACCAATTGGAAACGCACATGGGAGGATATGTTATAACAAAGCCAAATAGCACATCAACATCTATCCCTGGGGTTTTTGTGGCCGGTGATTTAACAGACTATATTTATAGGCAAGCAGTTACATCTGCTGGCATGGGATGTATGGCTGCTTTAGAAGCAGAAAAATTTTTAGCGGAAGAGAGATAATTGATGACAATCGACCGCAATTCATTTGTACCAGAACTATTTGTTCAACCATCAAATATAGAAAAAGTTAAAAGACAGGCTATCAGTTTAGCCAGATGGGATTTAACGGCTAGGCAGATATGTGATCTAGAGCTGCTAATGAATGGTGCCTTTTTTCCGTTAACAGGATTCTTGGGAAAAGAGGATTATGACAATGTTCTGGAAAATTTAAGATTACTAAATGGTTCATTATGGCCAATTCCAATCACCCTAGATGTTTCTGAAACATTTGCTCAATCTATAAAATTGAATGAAAATATAGCCCTCTGCGACCAAGAGGGCGTTATTCTTGCAACAATGAATATAAGCGATAAGTGGGTACCTGATAAAATCCACGAAGCTAAAAAAGTTTTTGGTACCGCAGATGAATACCATCCAGGCGTGGACTATTTATTAAACAATTCTGGTAAAATTTATTTGGGTGGCCAAATAANAGGTATTGAGCCTCCTNCTCACTATGACTTTAGAGATCGTAGGAACACACCAAATGAAATGCGTACTCATTTTGCTAAAATTGGATGGAAAAAAATTATAGCTTTTCAAACAAGAAATCCTCTACATCGNGCNCATCAGGAATTAACCTTTCAGGCAGCAAAAGAGGTTGAGGCAAACTTGTTAATACACCCCGTTGTTGGTCTGACGAAACCAGGTGATATCGATCATTATACAAGGGTTCGGTGTTATGAGACGGTTCTAAAACATTATCCAACATCGACAACATCACTTTCATTGCTAAATCTTGCTATGAGAATGGCTGGTCCGAGGGAAGCAATTTGGCATGGATTGATAAGAAAAAATTATGGATGCACTCATTTTATTGTTGGCCGTGATCATGCCGGACCAGGAAAGAACTCTAATGGTGAGGACTTTTACAGGCCCTATGAAGCACAAGAGTTATTTAACTTATATGCCCAAGAGATAGGCATACAAATGGTAGATTTTAAGCATATGGTATATATCGAAAATCTTGCTCANTATAAGCAAATAGACGCTGTAAATGAGACCGATAAAATACTGACTATTTCCGGAACTGAAATGCGTCGAAGGCTCAGAGAGGGGTTAGATATTCCAGATTGGTTTAGCTACCCAGAGGTCGTTAAAGAGTTAAGAAAATCTCATCCACCTCGAACAAAACAAGGGTTNACTGTCTTTTTTACAGGCTTATCAGGCTCTGGAAAATCAACCATTGCAAANGCATTAATGGTCAAACTGATGGAACTTGGTGGAAGACCCGTGACATTGCTTGATGGNGATGTTGTTCGACAAAATTTGTCTTCTGAATTAGGGTTTTCAAAAGAACACCGTGATNTAAATATTCGACGAATTGGTTATGTCGCATCTGAGATAACAAAAAATGGTGGGATCGCCTTATGTGCTCCAATCGCTCCTTATGAAACGACTAGGCGCTCAGTAAGAAAAGAAATTGAGCATTATGGCGCATTCGTAGAAATATATGTAGCCACCTCGATTGAAGAGTGTGAAATCAGGGATAGAAAAGGATTATACAAACTCGCCCGNGCAGGAAAGATTAAGGAATTTACCGGCATTTCAGATCCTTACAATGTACCAATTAATCCAGAGGTTATTTTGGATACTGAAGGCTTTGAGGTTGATGAGTGCGCACAGAANATCATACTAAAGCTTGAGAGTATGGGGTTAATTAAAGGGTAAAAACAAGAAAGATTAATGAACGAAATAACATATATTTCCCTTACAACTATTCCTCCAAGATTTGAAAATATTGGTAAAACTTTGGAATGCCTTCTATACCAAAAAGCAGAAATTTTTGAAATTTGTCTTGTAATTCCAAAAATATATTCTCGATTTCCAGATTGGAATGGTGATCTTCCACAAGTACCAAAAGGTATTAAACTTCTTAGATGTGAAAAAGATTTAGGACCCGCATGTAAGTTATTTCCAACATTACACAGCATAGAAAACATTGATAGTTACGTACTTTATTGTGATGACGATTGGGAATACCAACCTATGTGGGCACAAACTTTTATAAATAATAAATTGAAAAACAATTCTGTAATTGCCAGCAGTACTTTCAAAGTTGAAAGATTAGGAAAAAAGAACGGATCAATTGTGCAAGGCTTTGGCGGGGTCTTAGTTCAAAAGAGATTTTTCACTGCTGAAGATTATAATATTCCATCACCCTACCGGTGGGTTGATGATATTTGGATTTCTACATGTTTACGCAAAAATATGATTTCTGTCGAAAAAAACAAGCAGTCAAAACAATTTATAAAAAATGGCTATAGAGATAATTATGAATTACAAAATACTACATTTTTAACCAAAAAACGTGCTGAACTTAATCTAACTGCTGTTAACTATTCTTCAGAGCGATATAAAATTTGGATCTAAGTATTGAAACAAGGGTAAGTAACAATCAAACTATAACTAGTTTTTTTGATTTTTCTTATTAAGCTCTTCCATGAATCTATATTTGATTACTACAGGATCCAATTCTATCACTGGAACCTTTATATTCCCACTATCACATTTAGAGACAATAATTGTCATTTTCTCAGATTTTAAGGCTTTCTGTAGTTCTTCTGCGGTATCTTCTCCCTTACATTCTATAACGCAACCACAACCACACGCTCTAGCCACTTCAGTAAGAGAAGTTTTTTTACCCGCATAAGTTGGCTGATCACCAGTCGAGCCGTAACTTCCATTATCTATAATTAATAATATGAAATTATTTGCAGTATTATTAGCAATCGTTGGAAGAGTACCAAAGTTAGTTAATACCGAACCATCTCCATCAATTGAAATGATTTTTTGTTTTTGTGTTAACGCCAATCCAAGCCCTATCGAAGATGCCAAACCCATTGTTCCCAACATATAAAAATTAGTTGGTTGGTCGTCTAAATAATGTAGCTCTTGGCTAGGTAGTCCGATATTACAAACTACAAACTGATCTCTAATTATAGGCATTATCGTCTTTAAAACATCGTAACGTATCATCTTTAATACCCGTTCCAAAAAGTAGCATCAGTCAAAATAGCAACTGGCTTATTACTCATAAAAGTATGTTTTAAAATACTATCAAATTCTTGTACGTCATTTTCTTTGTGAAAATGATAAGTTGGAATTTTCAATTGTTCCAAAAGTGCCTTAGTATGGACAGCCATTTCAACTTGACAAGCGACAGGCTCACCAAGCTCTCCACGGTAACTAATAAGCATTGGAAGAGGTAGCCTATAAAATTGCGTCAAGGTTACTAGCGTATTTATGGTAACACCTATAGCCGTATTCTGCATTACTATCGCGGATCTTTTCCCACCCATAAATGCACCAGCACAAAGACCCATGCCCTCATCTTCCTTATTTGACGGAATATGATAAATTTCATCACATTTTTCAATTTTATCAATAACAGTAGCCAACTGCTTGCAGGGTACTGTGGTAATAAATTCTACTTTATTTTTAATAAAGTCAGAAACAATTTTCTCACTCACAGTCATAATCTTTTCCTATATGGTTATAACTAAAGTAATGTTTTAATCAAATATCTTTATCTTTAATACCTAGATTACCACATTCTCTCATTAAATAACTATATTAATAACTTATTAATCATATTAATAAATTATCTTCTGATAACACAAACCTATATAATGATTTTTTTAATTATACGTTCAGTACTCATTAATGAATAAATACTATATTCTAGCTTTCCCGGTTTTGAATTAAGTTTTCTACTACTTCTGGATCAGCAAGTGTTGATGTGTCTCCTAAAGAACCAAAATCATTTTCAGCGATTTTTCGTAATATCCTACGCATGATCTTTCCAGATCTAGTTTTAGGTAACCCAGGAGCCCATTGAATTGAGTCTGGTGTAGCGATTGGCCCTATTTCTTTTCTTACCCAATTTCTTAATTCTAATCTTAAAGTTTCATCTGGTGCTTCATCAGCCATTAAAGTCACATAACAGTAAATTCCTTGACCCTTTACTTCATGGGGGAAGCCAACAACAGCAGCTTCACTAACTTTTTCATGTGCTACAAGCGCACTCTCAATTTCGGCAGTGCCCATTCTATGACCAGAAACGTTAATCACATCATCAACCCTCCCAGTTATCCAATAGTAGCCATCCGAATCTCGCTTACACCCATCTCCAGTAAAATAATAACCTTTAAAATCAGAAAAATAGGCCCCCACAAATCTTTCATGATCTCCAAATACTGTTCGCATTTGACCAGGCCAACTATCTTTTATACAAAGAACACCTTCTGCCTCTGTTGTATTAATTTCCAACCCTGTTTTGGGATCAATAATAACTGGCTCAATTCCAAAAAATGGTACAGTGCAAGAACCTGGTTTTGTTGCAATTGCACCAGGTAGTGGCGTTAGAAGATGACCACCCGTTTCTGTTTGCCACCAAGTATCAACGATTGGCGTGCTCCCTTTCCCAACTATATCATTATACCAATTCCACGCTTCAGGGTTTATTGGCTCTCCAACTGTTCCTAAAAGCTTAATTTTATCTAAATTATATTTTTTTACAGGAGCGTCACCGTGCGCCATCAAAGCCCTTATAGCTGTTGGTGCCGTATAAAATTGGTTCACTCCATGCTTCTCACATACTGCCCAAAATCTACCAATATCTGGATATGTAGGAATCCCCTCAAACATCAATGTGGTTGCACCATTAGCGAGTGGACCATAAACAATATAGCTATGGCCAGTTATCCATCCCACATCAGCTGTGCACCAAAAAATATCTCCATCATGATAATCAAACGTGTACTGATGTGTCATGGACGCGTAAACTAAATAACCCCCACTTGTATGTAGTACCCCTTTGGGTTTCCCTGTGGATCCAGAAGTATACAAAATAAACAAAGGGTCTTCAGCATTCATTGGTTCTGGTTCACAAACCGCTGATACTTCTCGCATTAATTTAGTGTAAGAATAATCTCTTCCTGGCTTTATATGAACAGCTGCATTTGTTCTTTCTACCATTAAAACATTTACATCACCCGAAATTTCCAACGCTTTATCAACATTATTTTTTAAATCTATTGTTGAGCCACCCCTTGGTCCCTGGTCTGCTGTTACAACTAATGAAGCCGAACAATCTATTATTCTTGATGCCAAGGCATCCGGAGAAAAACCACCAAAAACAATTGAATGTACNGCACCAATTCGCGCACAAGCTAACATTGCAAAGGCAGCCTCAGGTATCATTGGCATATATAATACCACCCTATCTCCTTTACCNACACCCAAAGCTTTATAGACATTGGATAACTTACTAACTTTCGCATGTAGTTCAGCATAAGTAATATGCTTTTCATCTGAAGGATTATCACCTTCCCAAATAATTGCCGTTTGGTTTGCTCGTTTNGCTAAATGTCTATCTATACAGTTNGCGCTTACGTTTAATATNCCATCTTCATACCATTTAATTGATACATTCGGATGAGCATAGCTAGTATTTTTTACCTTTTTATATGGTCTTATCCAATCTAATCTTTCACCATGTTTCGACCAAAATCCTTCTGAATCTNTTATGGATTGGTNATACATTTCATNATACTGAGCTCTATTCAAATGTGCATTTTTTGTGAAACCGTCTGAGGGGTGGTGAAAGATATCTGACATAAAATCCTCTATTTAAATTTTAAAACCACAATAGCAAAACAACAGTGCATTGAAAGAGCTAAGATCTATAATTTACTTTGCTTATAAAAAAAACTTATTGCATTTTCATTAAGAGAGATTTTGTTGCAAAGCCATCCGGTATTTTTCCCAATTTATTTTGATAGGCTCTAATTGCTGAGATGGTATTTGGTCCAACCATACCATCAATCTTACCAATTTTATAACCCTCTTTCAGTAGATAAGTTTGTAATATTTTCTTTTCCTCTAATGACAGAGCATCTTCATCTTTCGGCCAATTTTTATGAAAGTTTTGGCCACCCATTATACGATCACCTAAATGGCCAACTCCCATTACATAGGCCAGTGACGCATTATATTTTTCCAAAACGTGAAAATTATCATAAATTATAAAAGCTGGACCCTTATATCCTGCCGGTAGAATAATAGACGAATTGCCATAATCTATTAATTTATCACCATTTATTTGCCTAACACCAATCGAGTCCCAATATGTCACCTTANTCTTGTTATTTTTTCCTAATAAAAGATAATCAAAATCATTGGGTAATNTCACCTCCAAGGCCCATGGTTGNCCTCGTTTCCAACCATGTTTTTTTAGATAATTCGCTGTTGAAGCTAATGCATCTGAAGGATCATCTGACCAAACATCCGCAAAGCCATCTCCATTGAAGTCTTCTGAGTAAGCTAAATATGAAGTGGGTATAAATTGTGTATGACCCATTGCACCAGCCCAACTTCCTTGCATTGNAACTAAGGTCGTATCACCACGCTCTAGAATTCTTAATGAGGCAATTAATTGCTCCTCAAAAAAAGTCTTACGTCTCCCATCAAATGCCAANGTTGCTAANGCCTCTATAGTATTTATGTTTCCTCTTCTATGCCCATAAGCACTTTCTAAACCCCAAATGCCCATAACTATTTTTAAATCAACATCATANTTTNTNTCAATTTTTAATAACAATTCTCTATTACTAAAATATGAATTTTTCCCATTTTTTACTCTCAGGTCAGAAACAGCAATATCTAAATATTCCCAGATTTGCTTGGTAAATTCAGCTTGCCTCCTGTCAAATTTAATCATTTTTTTATTGTAAGTAATGTTTTCAGTTGCGCTGTCATAAGTAATATCTGAGATGCCTTTCTGTATCGCTGTTTTTTTAAACGATGAAAGCCAGGCTTTAAAATCTGATTCAATATTATCTGAATCACTACTTATTGAAGCTTTAATATATGACTTTGGTATCAAGCTTTTTTCTATAGTCTTTGAAATGAGACAAGTGGGTACGATAATCATAATTAAACATAATACCAGAAAATTAAAAAACTTAGTTTTTACTGTTCGAAGGTTAGTCAATTAAAATACTTCTAATTATGATTTATTCAGAATGATTGCGCTCAAATATTATTCTATCTTTTGTGGAGTCATTTTTATTAAATTTATAGCCACCAGAATCAAAATCCTTCAAGCCATCAATAGTAGTAACTTTATGTTCAATTATAAAGCGTGCCATCGCTCCTCTAGCTTTCTTTGCAAAGAAACTAATAATTTTACTTTTCCCATCTTTATTTTCCAAAAAAACTGGCGTCACGACGTCCAAAAGTAATGCTCTCTTATCAATAGCATTAAAGTATTCATTAGATGCACAGTTTACTAAGATTTGTGAATTTATCTTTGAGGCATGATCATTTAATTCTTTTGACAAAATATCACCCCAAAACTCGTACAGAGAGTTACCTTTTTCTGTTCTTAGTTTACTACCCATTTCTAATCTATAGGGTTGAATTTGATCTAANGGTCTTAGCAAACCATAAAGTCCAGACAAAATTCTCAAATGTGTTTGCGCATACTCCATCGACTCCAAATCTAATGTTCTTGCTTCTAAGCCTGCATAGGTATCACCAGCAAATGCTAAGGCAGCTGGCTTTGCATTTTTATTAGTTGATTTAGATTCAAATGAATTGAACCTATCAAAATTTAATTTTGCTAGATTTTCACTAATTTTCATTAAATCACNTAATTTTTTTGGACTTAGGTTTTTAGCTATATCAACAAGNTCAACAGCTTCTTTTTGAAAAGNAGGATTAGTTAAATTGGTTAAGCTTACTGGATCCCAGTTCAATTTTTTGGCGGGTGATATAATGACTAACATGAGAAACTCCTCTTAATTAACTCTTAAGATAATGCTTTATACGCTCTAGTCTAGTGNTTTAGTAGTCTAAATAATTTTAGCAAAAGTTTCCATGGCAAAACCAACCACCCGGTATTAAACCACCATAAGCTTGATATAACCAAAGAACTTCACCACTAATTGTAATAACTTTCCAATAATCCCTAACTCCTGTTCTCCAATTTTCATCATCTAACCACCATTCAGGTGAAATACGTTCTGGCCCACGAGCATATGCTGTTGTAAAATTACAAGACCTCCATCGAAATTTTTTTGGAGGGCGTTCAAAACAATTTGAAATAATATATTCAGGTTTAAAAAGATGAATTGGGCGTTCTAAAAAATTATTGGGCCAATCCATTATAGGCGTCGACCATGCAACTGAAAAAATGCTTACGGTTTTCTCTGGAATATTACTTTCAGCTGGAACTAGCCGTGTAATATTTTGGAGNCCAATTCTGGCGCCTATTCGGGATATTAAATTATGAAATCCTTCACCAGTTTTCATATTTTTATCACTAATATTCTCTAAATTAAAATAAATATCTTTTTGTTTTAAAAATAAAAACTCTACTTCACTTGCATAAATTCTAATGCAATCAATTTCAAAAATTAAGTCAATATTCTGAAGTTTCAATTTTATTAAATTATGAATGCTTTCCATATTTGAAGTAGGTTGTGACAAAACAATTTCTATTGTTTTGATGCTATGATCACATAGATAAAATTGTAATTTTAATCTTTCGACACCACACCCATTTTTTATTAACTTCTCTTTCAAAGAATTTAACAATTGTTTTATTGCGGTAAAGATATCCTCCTCTAACCCAATTGGTTCTGGGAAAGTGGTCCTCACTCCAAAATGAATATTTGGCACCAACGGAGATAGTGGCTCTGGCTGTCTGCCAAAAGCTTGATCTAATCGTATCAAAACATTAGAGCCAAAACGACTTTCTATTGAACCTCGCGGCAAAATTTCTAAGTCCTTTATAAGACGAANCCCAAGACGTAACAAATCAGCATTCTCTTTTTCTGATAGTCGTAAGACAGATATTGGTAGAGGATTTAATACTTTTTTTGTTTGGCCAGCTGGTGCTATTTTTATATTAGGTGAGTTAAGATTTTTTATTAATCTAAAATTTGAGATTTTTTCTGGATTTCTTNTATATGATCTAGATCTAGTTGCCCTCGCTTCTTGGTCAATTGAGTCGCCAGTACGATACATTGGGTTAGCCTGCACATCACAACGAGCCAATGCCCAAGCAGCACCTATTGTATCGGCTAATCCTATTTTTACAGTTAACTTTAGATAAATGCATTCATTTTCAATTTTATTTAGAAAATTGCTTTCACCACCAAACAAATTCATGCAACCTGTTACATCTAAAATCAAAGAAGTTTTGCTCTCTATAGCAACCAAAGGTGAAAACTTTTCTGCCCAACGTTGCAAAGCTTTTAAGAAATAATTTTCTGCAAAACTATCTCCTTCTCTTATCTCTAAATCAGGACACAAAATCCTTGCGTCAGTTTGCAATTGACCAATCCACAAGCCTTTTTTTTCAGCAAGACAGGACACAGAACTAAGGATCAATGAATTATTTTTCTTGGTTACNGTTGCAAAAGGTTTATCATTCAAAACACTTTCTNAGCGTAAAATTCTCTCNACTCCTAAACAAGGAAACCATAGAGATAAAAATCTTTTTTGTAACATATTTTATACTTTTGTTCACTTTATGTTCTTATTATATTTCATATAAAATAATTTGAGTCTAGATTTTAATTTAGTGGATTTATTACTTTAATGTCACTTTCCTGATTATAAGTATAAAACACTTCCATTTTTGCTAGGGTTGAACAAAATAAACACTCGTGGCAATATAGTGCATGGAACATATTGATCTAATGTCATGGGCAAAATCAGCTCCAAGTCTAATAGCCGTCGCCGCTGGCCGAGAGCCAGCTGACCTTGTGATACAAAATTGTTGCTGGGTTAACGTTCATACTAGAGAAATTTTACCAAACTCAAATATTGCCATAAAAAATGGTAGATTTGCCTATTGTGGTCCTGAAATCTTACATTGCATTGGAAATAATACCAAAATTGTAAATGGAGAAGGTCGTTTTGCNGTTCCTGGTTTTTGTGATGCACACATGCATATAGAAAGTGGCATGCTAACACCGGGTCAATTTGCTCATGCGGTNATGGCTCATGGAACCACAAGTATGTTTACTGACCCNCATGAAATTGCAAACGTATTNGGTCTAGAAGGTGTCAGATTAATGCACGATGAGGCTATTATTCAGCCAATAAATATCTTCACTCAAATGCCTTCTTGTGCTCCATCTGCCCCTGGCCTTGAAACTACTGGTTTTGAAATATCCCCAANAGATGTTGAGGAAGCAATGAAGTGGCCAGGAATAATTGGATTAGGCGAAATGATGAATTTNCCAAGCATAATCAACGGNGATGAGAAACTGCTATCAGAAATTGCNATCACCCAAAATGCACAAAAGATTGNTGGAGGTCATTATGCAAGTCCTGATTTGGGNAAAAACTTTCATGCCTATGTAGCAAGCGGNGTGTCAGACGATCATGAAGGCACCTGTGAAAAAGATGCTTTAGCGCGCGCAAGACAGGGCATGCGATCCATGATGCGTTTAGGCTCAGCCTGGTATGATGTTGAAAGTCAAATTACAGCTATTACAGAAAAAAAACTAGACTCTAGGAATTTTATTCTTTGTACAGACGATTGCCATTCAGGTACCATAGTTAATGAAGGGCATATGAACCGAGTGATTAGACATGCAATTAAATGTGGTTGTGAGCCAGTTGAAGCAATACAAATGGCGACTATTAACACTGCTACTCATTTTGGACTAGAACGAGAACTTGGGTCAATATCTCCAGGCAGGAGAGCAGACATTATTTTAACAAGTGATCTAAAAGAATTACCCATTGAGATCGTTTTTGCGAGAGGTGTAAAAGTTGCTGAGNANGGAAGNTCAATAATTGATCCTGTGCTTTTAAAATGGCCTAATTCAGTTAGGAATACTGTTAAANTAGAAAAAAAATTAAANGCTGAAAACTTTCTTATAAGAGCGCCNAAATTAAAAAATACCGCNAAAGTAAAGATTATTGGTGTAATTGAAAACCAAGCACCAACAAAACTACTAAAAGNNGTACTGCCTGTTGAAAATGGTTTTGTAAAAGGGGACTTGGATAAAGACATATGCCAAGTAGCATTGGTGGAAAGGCATCGTGGCACTGGGCAAATAACAAACGGGTTTGTTTCAGGTTTTGGATATAAGGAGAAATGCGCCGTAGCCTCTACTGTGGCGCATGACAGTCATCACATGATAATTGTAGGGACAGATCAAGAAAATATGGCTTTAGCTGGAAATCACCTGGCAAGTATAGGCGGAGGCGTTACTGTTTTTAAAGACGGAGTTGAATTGGCCACCGTATCACTAAACATCGCTGGACTTATGTCAGATGCTCCAGCACAAAATGTCGCAAAAGCAGCAGATAATATGGTAGAAGCGATGCAGATATGTGGTTGCAAAATCAATAACGGATACATGCAACATTCACTTCTTGCGCTCGTTGTTATTCCGGAGCTAAGGATTTCTGATTTAGGCTTAATTGACGTCAAAAAGTTTGAAATTACCNAACTGTTNGATAAAGCATGACTTCAAAAAATCAAAAACACNTCATAGATGCAACGNAAGCNGTTACGAAATTACAATGNTTATACAACCAATCTATATCGAACCTCCAAAAAGCTTTTAAATCGACAATGTCCGGTCATAGACCAGACNANAAAATNCAGGAATACTATCCACAAATAACCATCAAAATTGATAGTTTTTCAGAAGTAGATAGTAGATTAGCATTTGGTCACGTAAATAATCCTGGTAC
>NYTF01000046.1 GCA_002683355.1 Paracoccaceae bacterium
AAAGTGAAGATTATAATTTAACAAGCCAACTAACCTCCGGTAGTTCTGTCATGCAAGTAGCAGTTGTTGGTCGTCCTAATGCGGGCAAGTCAACTCTTGTAAATAAAATATTGGGAGAAGATAGATTATTAACTGGTCCTGAAGCTGGAATTACAAGAGACGCGATTTCTATCTCTACAACTTGGAACGGAACTAAATTTCGTATATTTGATACAGCTGGTATGCGCAAAAGGGCAAAAGTAAATGAAAAAATTGAGAAACTTTCAGTCTCAGATGGTTTAAGGGCGGTTAATTTTTCTGAAGTTGTTGTTATATTATTGGATGTAGAAAACCCTTTTGAAGTACAGGACTTAAGGATCGCTGATTTGGCTGAGCGTGAGGGAAGGGCAGTTGTCGTTGCAATCAACAAATGGGACTTGGAAAAACAAAAACAAAAACAGACGAAAGTATTGCTTGAAAAATTTTATCGTTTATTGCCACAATTAAAAGGAGCTCCATTAATCTCAGTTTCTGCAAAAACAGGAGCAGGTTTGAATCGATTATACGATGCCATTATCAAAGCATATACTGTTTGGAATATTCGTGTCCCCACTGCTCGTTTAAATCGATGGTTAGATGAAATAGTATCTGCGCACCCACCTCCAGCACCTGGAGGAAGAAGGATTAGATTGCGTTATATGACGCAGGCCAAAACGCGACCACCTACTTTTGTCATTTTTTGTTCTCGGGCAAATGAGCTGCCAGCATCATATAGTCGATATTTGGTAAATGGACTAAGGACATACTTTGATCTTCCAGGCACCCCAATTCGCCTAATTATTAAGTCTGGAGAAAATCCATATGCTGAAAAAGCTAAGAAACGGAAGCTTGGTTGATTATTTGAAATAAGCGCTGAGCTTCTTTCTCTGGTGATTTGAGCAAATCTTTCTCTTCACCTGGATGAAATCTTGCACGAGAGGCTGTTGCCATTGCTTCAGGCTCAAGAANAAGCACTTCAATTGAATTGTTAGAATTTTCTTTTTTCCAATTTAGAGCTAAAGATATTTGAGCATTTTTGGTAGCATCGTAAGCNCCAAAAAATTTNTNTTTGTAGTGATGGTCCGAAAAAAATACTGCCAATCCTTTTTTCGCAAATTTTAGTAATGGTTGTGTCATTGATATTATTACTTGGGTACTGGTAAGGTTTGTTTCAATTGATTTTTGCAGATCTTTTTGATCAATATGCTCAACNGGTGTTAATGGAGCAGCATAAATCGCAGATAGTATAAGTACATCAATTTTTTTCCAACGTAAGAAAATATTGTGACACAGATTTTCAATTGCTTTTTTATCAGTGATATCAAGAGGTGCTAATGTTGCTGTCCCACCTACTTCTTTAATTTCGTCATCTAGAGCTTCTAATCCACCAACTGTTCTTGCTACGCAAATTACATGATAATCCGATTTAGCTAGTTCAATGCTTAAGAAGAAACCAAGCCCTCGGGATGCTCCAATAACCAAAGCTACAGATTTTTCCATTTATTAATAAACCTCTTAGATAATNATANGTTTTAATTGTAAGATTTGCATGCAAAAGTTAATTCTTCGTATCTAACAAAAGTGGACTCCATTANGCCTTTAGGCACNAATCCATCAATTTGATCTTTATAAAGATTGAGAAATTTTTGTGATATAGACCTTTCGATCAAGTCTATATTTTGANTTGGNGATTTAAATTGATGATAAGATACAAATANAATTACTATTATTAAANNTCCACGAATAATGCCAAATAAAAATCCAAAGACCCGATCTATAGATTTTAGGTATGTTTTTTTTGTAAAAGATGAGAATAGTGGAATTAATAAGACAAATATTGTTAANCTTATCGTAAAAAGTAAAACGAACGAAGTTATTAATGAAATGTCACAGGATTTTCTAAAGAAATCTCCAATCACAGGAGTTGACTTCAGAAGTGGATCAAAGTTTGGCGCAAAGTTAAAAGCCAGAATTGCTGCTAAGATCCAGCTCGTTATGGATAATACTTCTCTGAAGAATCCACGAAAATAAGCCAAAGTGCCTGACAAAAAGATTACAATTAGNATGCCTAAATCAACTATAGTAATCCCTTCCATCATAAACTCCCAATGCTTATTTNAATTTTTTTTAATGGTTATCTTTTTTAGACTCAATTTGCTCCAATACAAATGCATTTAAATCATTATACTTCAAAAGCCGTATATTTGAACCATGTTTATCTTTCATCAAACTTGATGTAACCNCATGTTTAAACCCCAACTTGTCCGCTTCTTGTAATCGCTTATCAGATTGAGAAGTAGCACGTAATGCACCAGACAAACTAATCTCTCCAAATATAACAGTTTCTTTTTTTATTGGTTTATCGTTAAGGGCTGATAATAAAGCTGCTGCAATTGCCAAGTCCGCTGCTGGTTCTTTTATTTTTATTCCACCTGCAACGTTTAGATAAACGTCCATTCCTGAAAAGCTAATATTACACCTCGCTTCGAAAACGGCGAGTATCATTGATAAACGATTATTGTCTAATCCCACAACTGCTCTACGAGGACTAGCTAACGTTGATGGAGCCACAAGCGCCTGTATTTCTACCAGTACGGGCCTAGTGCCTTCAATACCTGCAAAAACTGCGGAGCCAGGTGCTGGGTTCTCTCGTTCTGAAAGAAAAAAAGCAGAAGGATTGAGGATTTCAGTAAGTCCTGAGCCTGTCATTTCAAAAACACCAATTTCGTCAGCTGCGCCATATCTATTTTTTACGGACCGTATAATTCGAAATTGGTGCTCTCTATCTCCTTCAAAATATAAGACAGTATCTACCATATGCTCTACAACCCTTGGACCAGCTATTTGGCCATCTTTTGTAACATGCCCAACTAAAACAATCGCTACGTTATTTTTTTTAGCAAAGATGACTAATTCATGGCAGGCAGCTCTTACTTGAGCGACTGAACCTGGAGCACTATCAATATTATCTGCCCAAAGTGTTTGAATGCTATCTATAATTGCAAGATCAGGTTTTTCTTCTTCTAAAGTTGTAAGAATGTTTCGTAAGTTGGTTTCAGTTCCAAGTTTCAATGTTTGATTATTTAAGTGTAATCGTTGCGCTCTCATTCTTATTTGATTTTCAGCTTCCTCACCAGAAATATAGATCGTTTTTAAACCATTTTGTGAAAACTTTGCGGCTGCTTGTAAGAGAAGGGTAGATTTACCTATTCCCGGATCGCCACCAACCAAGATGGCAGAAGCTTGCACGAGACCGCCACCTAATACACGATCAAGCTCCCCAATTTTAGAGAGAATTCTTTTTGGTGGAATTTGTGCAGTATCAATTGGGTTCAGTGGTATTAACTTCCCACGCTGGATACCCAGTGTCTTACCTTTGGGGCCGACAGATAGTCCAACATCCTCGATCAAAGTGTTCCATGCGCCACATGCGTCACATTTGCCAGACCACTTTCCAGTAGTTTCATTGCAAGAAGTGCATTTATAAATTATTTTACTCATTTCTTGGCTAAGCTTTTGTATAAGAGTTTATATTTTGCATTAGCGAATAGCCTCTATCGGTCCTTCTGCATCCCCACGCAAGAACTGGTTCAAATAAGGATCTGAAGATTTCTCCATTTCTTTTACAGTGCCTGACCATTGAATTGAACCATTGTGAATCATAGCAACTTTATCGGCGATTGCTCTAACACTAGCCATATCGTGAGTTATCGTAATGGCGGTGGCGCCCATTTCTACGACTATTTCACGAATTAATTGATTGATTACACCCGCCATTATTGGATCTAAACCTGTGGTAGGTTCATCAAAGAAGATGATCTCTGGATTACTTGCAATAGCTCGCGCCAAACCAACACGCTTTTGCATTCCTCCAGATAATTCAGATGGGAAAAGCTCCGNAATTTCTGGTTTTAAACCAACTCTTTTTAGCTTTTCTTCTGCAATACTCCTGGCTTGCGACTTAGTTATTGAATTGTTTTCTTTAGCTATTCTGAATGTAATATTTTGCCATACATTCAGGCTGTCAAATAAAGCCCCTCCCTGGAAAAGCATCCCAAAACGCTTAAGAAAATTCGCACGCCCAACATCTAACATATTTTGACCGTCAATTATAATTTTCCCTNCATCAGGTTCAATTANCCCTAAAATTATCTTTAATAAAACAGATTTTCCTGTGCCTGATCCTCCAATAACAACTAGGCTTTCACCTTTAAAAACGTTAAGATTTATGCCATTCAAGACCATAGTATTATCAAAATATTTCTTTATATTTTCAATTGAGATCATATGATTNGTCATCCTAAAAAAATAACTCGGTCAAGAGATAATTTGTAGTAAGTATAAGTACACTCGCCGAAACAACAGCATTAGTTGTTGCTTTACCAACCCCTTGAGCTCCTCGATCCGAGTTCATTCCATGAAAACAACCCATGATAGCAACAATGAATCCAAATACTGACGCCTTAATNAGGCCAGACATGATGTCATCGCCTTCTAAAAAACTCAATGTATTGTTAAGATATGTTGCACTGTTAAAATCTAATCTATTAATTGCTACTAGGTATCCACCCATGATGCCAATTATATCTCCAATCGCCACTAATATGGGTAGGGATAGGGTAGCTGCCAATACACGAGGAACTGTAAGGTATTTCATTGGATTCGTAGACAAAGTAGTTAAGGCATCAATCTGTTCAGTTACCTTCATTGTTCCAATTTCTGCAGCTATGCTTGCAGATACCCTACCCGCGACCATAAGACCCCCTAGAACAGGGCCTAATTCTCGNACCATACCTATGGCAACTATAGAAGGTACTACAGACTCTGCATTAAATCTGGCCCCACCTGAGTAGATTTGAAGAGCTAGTGCTGCTCCAGTGAATAGGGCCGTTAAGCCTACAACTGGCAGGCTTAAATAACCGATATTGAAAATACTTGAGAGCAATTCACGCCAATAAAATGGTGGACGAATTATATGTGTAAAGGTGCTGATGACAAAAAGAGAAATTTTACCAAATACTTGGCAGAGATCTAATGTCGACTTTCCAATTGGTCTTAAAACTGATGAAATAAATTTATATAGTGTCATATGTCCAAATTTAAGTAGTTAACCACCAGTATAACGTCGGTCATACCGATTTCCAAGGCTGGTTAGAATTTCGTAACCTATTGTGCCTGCTTCATCTGCCAGTTGGTCTATACTTTGTTGTTCACAAAGAATTTCCATATGTTCAGGGATATCTGTCAAGTGAGTAACGTCCACTGTTATTAAGTCCATTGAAACTCGTCCAGCAATAGGACATGGCTTTCCATTTGCATAGACAACTGCTCTTCCTGACATTGCACGAATTAAACCATCTGCGTAGCCGGTTGATAAAGTAGCTATTAAGCTTGGTCTGTGGGCAATCCATGTGGCGCCATAACCAACTGTCTCTTCTGGTACTAATGCTCTAGTTTGGATCACAGGGAGAGACAACCCGACAACTGATTTCGCTTTCTCAAAGGGCGTTCCTCCATATAAACCAATACCTGGCCTACAAATATCAAAATGATATTGTTCTCCTAGAAAAATACCGCCTGTAGCTGAAAGCGACAGGGGGCACTCAATTTCGGAAGTCATGTCCATGAATGCCTTTAATTGTTTTTCGTTCTGTAAATGGTTTATGTCATCAGCACATGCCAGATGGCTCATAAGTAATTCTGGTTTTTTTTCCTTATATAGTTCCAGAAATTCAGAAAAATCAGACCTTTCAAATCCCAGTCTGTTCATTCCTGTATCCAGTTGAACACCAAATGGATGGTTGGTTAAATTCTGATGATGTCTGATATTTTGTTCGGGAGAGTTCAAAAGTGGAATTAAATAATTTTGCTCTATTAAAGAACTTTTTCCAGCCATGTGTCCTGAGAAAATATAGATATTTACAGAGTCGCCTAAAGCCTTTCTTATTTCACTACCTTCTTCAGCGGTAGCTACAAAAAACTTTCTTGCGCCTGCTTTTGCTAATTCTAGTGATACTTCTCTTGCTCCAAGACCATAAGCATTTGCTTTCACTACAGCAGCAGTTTCCACTGTGTTTTTTGAAATAGAGTCGAGAGTTTGCCAATTTTCTTTTATTGCGTTCAAGTTTATTGTCAGTGTACCATTTGACATTTATGTCTCCTATTTTTGAACATTATCATGAATACTTTTCTGAACAATTTGTTGAAATTAAAATTTTTCATCCCGGTTTTGGGATTGCCAAGGTTTCGCAAGATTGCCAAATCGAGTGAATTGACCCTCAAAACTTAAATCAATGGTGCCTATAGGGCCATGACGCTGTTTTCCTATAATAATTTCTGCCTTCCCGTGAAGCTCTTCCATTTCAGCTTGCCATGCAGCCATTTTCTCAATTTCGTGATCATTAGGTTTTTCGCGTTCTTTATAATATTCTCCACGATACACAAACATAACTACATCCGCATCTTGTTCGATTGAACCAGATTCTCGTAGATCACTTAATTGTGGTCTCTTATCATCTCGATTTTCCACTTGCCTGCTAAGTTGGGATAATGCAATCACCGGTATATCTAACTCTTTGGCAATTGCTTTCAGCCCTTGAGTGATCTCTGAAACTTCATTAACCCGACTATCTTTTGATGACGCTGGTCTTACCAATTGCAAATAATCAACGATTAAAACATCCAGACCATTTGTTCGCTTAAGTCTTCTAGCACGAGCTGCAAGCTGAGTTATCGGCAGTGCAGGAGTGTCATCAATAAATAATGGGCAAGCTTCTAGTGATTTTGCAGCTTCTACAAACCTCCTGAATTCTTTTTCAGTCATATCACCTCGTCTTATTTGATCTGAGGGCACCTCTGAAACTTCAGACAAAATCCGAGCTGCAAGTTGCTCTGCACTCATTTCCAACGAATAAAACCCAACCACGCCTCCATCAATAGCTCCCTCAGATCCATCTTGAAGAGTTCCTTTTGAATATTTTTTGGCAATGTTAAATGCAATATTAGTAGCCAAAGCAGTTTTCCCCATTGATGGNCGGCCAGCGAGTATTAACAAATCAGATTGATGCAAACCTCCCAACTTTTTATCCAAATCATTAAAACCTGTCGATGGACCTACCATACCACCTTCTCTTTGGTATGCAGAGTTAGCAACGTCCACAGCCTCTTTGATAGCTTTAAGAAAACTTTTAAATCCAGAACCTTTTTGGCCTGTTTCAGCTAATTCATACAACTTCTGTTCTGCATTAATAATTTGCTCTTTCGGATCATTTTCAATGTCAATTGTTCCTGCTTTGCCAGAAATCTCATTTCCAATATCTATTAATGATCTCCTTGTTGCGAGTTCACGAATTAATTCAGCGTAGTCTTTTGATGCAAACACTGAAACTGAAGCGCCTGCTAGTCTTACCAGATAAGCGTTGCCTCCCAATTCAGCCAGGCCGGGGTCATCTTCTAAAAAAGCTTTTAAAGTAACAGGAGAGGCTAAAGAGTTATTTTTTATTCTTGAAGCGGCAACTTCAAAAATTTTTCCATGAACTGGATCAAAAAAATGAGTTTCATTAAGAATATTGGCAACTCGATCATACACATCATTATTTATTAATAATGCACCCAGAAGAGCTTGTTCAGCTTCTATATTATGAGGCGCTAAATCGATGGGTTCTTGAGATCTTGCAGTAACATTCGGTAATGATGATATCTCTGTCATTTAATATCTCCTCACAACGTCTATGAACTAACTAATAGATTCTCGCAATCTGGAAAACCTGTGGATGAGCTGTGGGTAAAATTATCTTGGGAATAATCATCATTTTTTCCTTTTAAATTCGGGCCCTTATTGGTTAAAATCAATTTAAGTTAATTTCAAAAAAATTAGGAGATGGAATGTTTTTTAAAAGTGGTTTGGATTATCAAGCTCTTTCGTTGCCAGATAGGTTTGACTGGGATGAAAAAAAACGGTTAAACGAATCTAAAATTTTTTTTGATTGGATGTCAAAACGTCATTCCATCCGAGATTTTAAAAAAACAAAGATCAATAGAAAAGTAATTGAAAATGCTATTAGAACTGCTGGTACCGCTCCAAGTGGAGCAAATCATCAACCTTGGCATTTTGTTGCGGTAAGTAATCAGAAAATAAAGAAGAAAATACGTGAGGCAGCTGAGATAGAAGAGAAAGACTTTTACGCTGGGGGAGCTGGAGATGAGTGGCTGAAGGCCTTAGAGCCTATTGGCACTAATGAAAGTAAGCCACATCTTGAAGATGCAGCATGGCTAATAATAGTATTTGCTCAACGATATGGTTATTTTGATGATGGAACACGATACAAAAACTATTATGTTCCAGAAAGTGTTGGTATTGCTTCGGGTTTTTTGATTACTGCTTTACATAAAGCTGGGCTATCAATTTTAACTCATACACCCAATCCAATGCGGTTCTTAACTGAATTACTTAATAGACCTAAATCAGAAAAACCGATTATGATACTAGCGGTTGGAGAAGCCTCTGAAAAAGCAAAAATACCTGCAGTTGCTAAGATAAAGAAAATAGATAGTGAGATCATGACAATTCATGAATGATATTGGTAAGTTTTATCATATTCAAATAATGATTAAGTATGGAGAATAAAATGAAAGTTGGTTTTATTGGACTTGGCAATGTAGGCAGCAAACTGAGTGGTAGCTTATTAAGAAATGGTATTGAATTGTGTGTGCATGATTTAAATATTGATTTGGTATCAAAGTTTAAAAATCTTGGTGCAAAAGTATCTCAAACTCCTCAAGAAATGATGTCAGTATGCGACGTTGTTATTACCTGCCTACCATCCCCAACGATATCAGCTGACGTCATGGAGGGTGAAAATGGTTTACTTAAATCAGTAAGGTCAGGGAAGATTTGGATGGAAATGTCTACCACTGATGAAGCGGAGGTCAAGAGACTAGGAGCTTTGGTAAGTGATAGAGGAGGCGCGTCAGTGGATTGCCCAGTATCTGGTGGTTGTCATCGCGCTGATACTGGTAATATAAGCATTTTTGCTGGTTGTGAGCGAGAAACTTTTGAATATATCTTGCCTTTATTAAAAAAAATGGGACGTAGAATTTTGCATACAGGCGTGCTTGGTTCTGCATCAATACTAAAAGTTTTGACAAATTATCTTGCTACTGCAAATCTAATTACTTGTTCAGAGGCTCTTGTTGTAGCAAAAGCGGCAGGGATGGACTTAAATACTACTTACGAAGCGATGAAGATAAGCTCTGGCAATTCATTTGTTCATGAAACAGAGAGCCAAGTTATTTTAAATGGAAGCAGGGACATAAGCTTTACGATGGATTTGGTTTTAAAGGATATTGGGATTTTCCAAGAGGTTGCGGATCGGGCCAATGTACCTTTAGAAATTAATCCTTTAATGATAGATATTTTCAAAGATGCTATTGATAAGTATGGACCAAGAGAATTATCGCCTAATATTATCAGACGGCTTGAGGATAAAACTGGTTTGAAGATACTTGCAAAAGGGTTTCCTCCTGAAATGACCGATGAGGAGCCTGAGGAGCCAGGTTATGAGGTTGTGCCTAATGGTAGATAATAAATTCTCATAAACCTTTAGTCTGATAGCTTTCTGCAACCCTTTTGATTGCCACTAAGTAAGCGGCAGTCCTTAGATCCTCTACGTCAGTTCGTGTATGCCAAAGGTGGCGCATACTTTGATAAGCTGCACGCATTGAGTCATCCAAACCTGATCTGACTAGTTCTAATTCATCAGCACCCTTTAAGTATGCTTTAGTAAACTTGGTTGAGAGTTGCTCCTTAATTCCAGACGCTAACATTAACCGATTGATCTCATCTGCAAGCAATTGGTGTCTAGCTTCTTCTTGTCGCCTTTGCATTCTGCCAAACCGTATATGACTCAAATTTTTCACCCACTCGAAGTAACTTACAGTTACTCCACCTGCATTTGCATACATATCTGGTATTATAACAACGCCACGATTTTTAAGTATTTTATCGGCTTTTGCGGTTATTGGACCATTGGCTGCTTCTATAATGAGGGGAGCTTTGATTTTATCGGCGTTACCTGGATGAATAATCCCCTCAGTGGCTGCTGGTATTAGAATATCGCATTCGAGCTCTAAAACACTCGGCCCATTTTTTTTATAAATGGCGTCTTTAAAACCTTTGATACTATTTTTCTTTGTTAGATGTTTATGAAGCTTTTCAATATTTATGCCATTCTGATTTATGACTGCACCGTCGCGTTCGATAACTGCAATAATTTTAGCATTGTCTTCTTCACTCAAAAACTTAGCGGCATGATATCCAACATTTCCTAATCCCTGCACGATAATTTTTTTATTTTCTAATGAGCCTTCTAAATTAGCTAGAGAAACGTCTTTTGGATATCTAAAAAATTCACGTAATGCATATTGAATGCCCCGGCCTGTGGCTTCTATTCGTCCCTCAATACCACCCGCATTTAGTGGTTTTCCCGTAACACAAGCCTTTGCATTTATGTCTGTGGTATTCATACGTTGGTATTGGTCAGCTATCCAAGCCATCTCACGTTCACCAGTTCCCATATCTGGGGCAGGCACATTTTGGCTGGGATTTATTAAATCTCTTTTAACNAATTCGTAAGCAAANCGTCGAGTTATTCGCTCCANTTCATGCTCNTCCCATTNTCTTGGATCAATACATAGGCCTCCCTTTGAGCCNCCAAAGGGTGTTTCAACCAAAGCACATTTAAACGTCATTAATGCCGCTAATGCTTCTACTTCGTTTTGGTTAACACTTAATGCATACCTTATGCCTCCTTTTACGGGCTCCATATGTTCGGAATGAACTGACCGATAACCAGTAAAAGTATGTATCTCTCCTCTTAATCGAACTCCAAATCTAACGGTATATGTAGCGTTGCATACCCGAATTTTTTCTTCCAAACCTTTTGGTAATTCCATTAAATTAACAGCAGCATCAAACATTTGATTTACACTATCACGAAAGGAAATATCGTNTTTTCTTGCCATGTGAACCTTTCTGATTTTTTTTAAATTACTAGCGACTCAATTTATTACTAGGGTATTGCTAACACAATTTTTAGATGTAAGTATTTTTTTATAGATATACTATGGAATTTTCTAAGATATTTTATTAANTNATTTATGATTGTAAATATTTGATTGGTCTTTGTTGGGGTATGAATGCGTTATTCAGCATGGCAACTTTTAAAGAATGGTTTAACTGGAGGTAAAAGTTGGGCACCAATTTGGAGGAATCCAGAGCCAAAAAAGAAATATGACATTATCATAATTGGTGGTGGTGGCCATGGTTTGGCTACGGCTTATTATTTAGCAAAAAATCATGGAATTAATAATGTTGCAGTTCTTGAAAAAGGATATCTGGGCGGGGGTAACGTAGGTCGTAATACAACGATTGTTCGAGCAAATTATTTGCTAGATGGAAACTCACAATTTTTCTCTCATTCTTTAAAGCTTTGGGAAGGGATGGAGAAAGAGTTAAATTTCAACACTATGATGTCCCAAAGAGGCATTTTAAGCCTCGGCCATTCTGATGGTCAGATGGATGGTTTAGCCCGACGAGGCAATATGATGATTAGTCAAGGCGATGATGCAGAATTGTTATCAAAAGAAGAATTAAGTGAATTNGTTCCTTACGTTAATCAGGATGATCCTAGATTTCCAATTTATGGAGGNCTTTTACATAAACGTGGTGGTACAGCAAGACATGATGCTGTCGCTTGGGGGTATGCAAGAGCAGCTGATCGGCAGGGTGTTGACATTATTCAAAACTGTGAAGTGACAGGAATGGTTATCAATAATGGAAGAATTACTGGTTTGCAGACAAATCAAGGNATAATTATGGCCGATAAGATTGGTATGGCTGTTGCTGGCCGTACAAGCCAAGTAGCTAGCATGGCAGGTTTAAAACTACCTATTGAAAGTCACGTCTTACAGGCATTTGTNTCGGAAGGTTTGAAACCTTGTATAGATTGTGAAATTAGNTGGGGAGCTGAACTTTTTTATATTTCACAGTCCGACAAAGGTGGTTTAGTTTTTGGTGGTGATATTGATAAGTATAATACTTATGCTGCACGTGGGAATCTTCCAGCCGTAGAAAATGTAATGGAAGCCGCAATGGCTCTGATGCCGATGATTGGAAGGGCCAAAGTTTTAAGAAGTTGGGGTGGTATTGTTGATATGACAATGGATGGCTCTCCAATAATTGATAAGACTTCAATTACCGGCCTATATATCGATGGAGGTTGGTGCTATGGCGGCTTTAAGGCAACTCCAGCGTCTGGTTGGTGCTTTGCGCATCTTTTGGCGACTGAAAAACATCATGAGGTTGCAGAAAAATTTAAGTTAAATCGATTTGAAAAAGGTTACTTATTAGATGAGGAAGCGACAGGTGCTACACCAAATTTACACTAGGGTTGAATTTAAATGAGAATATGTTGTCCTATTTGTGGTGAACGAGATTTGCGAGAGTTTCATTATGAAGGATCCTCAAAATTAATTGATAGGCCTGAAATGGGAGCCGGATTAGTTGAGTTTCATGACTATCTACATCTTCGAGATAATCCTGCTGGAATAAATGAAGAACTCTGGTCGCATGAATATGGATGTCGAGGATGGCTTTTAGTGCGGAGGAATACAATCACACATGAAATANTTTCAATTAAATTGGCTAAAGACTCTANTTCTCAGAGGAAAAAAAATGAGACTTAAAGGCAGCACTTTGATTGATAATACACAAAAAATAAAATTTAATTTTGATCGTAAAAAGTATTATGGCTTTGTAGGTGATACTTTAGCTTCGGCGTTGATACGCAATAAGATTACAATCATTGGTCGTTCGTTTAAATATCATCGTCCCAGAGGTTTTCTAACAGCAGGGTCAGAAGAGCCTAACGCACTTGTTTCGATTTTTAAAAATGGTCAACTCAATCCCAATTTAAGAGCAACAGAGATTGAGCTCTATGATGATTTAGTCGCATTTTCTCAAAATAGTTGGCCACATCGTAAATTTGATTTACTCAGGATAAATGATTTTTTNGCGCCTTTTTTAGGTGCGGGGTTTTATTATAAAACGTTTATGTGGCCAAAAAGTTTTTGGGAAAAAGTTTACGAACCTATCATCCGCANTGCTGCTGGTTTAGGTAAGCTTTCTAAAGCTGCAGATAATTCAGTTCATGAGAAAGCATATGCTTTCTGTGATGTGTTAATCATTGGTGCCGGCCCAGCGGGATTGTTAGCAGCAAAGACTGCCGCAGCTGCTGGTGTTAAAGTGATNTTGGCAGACGAGGACTTTATTGCTGGAGGTAGACTTAATAGTGAAACATTTGCAGTTGAAGGGCAAAAAGCGTCTCTTTGGGCAAAAAATGAGCTGTCAAAATTATGTAAACTGCCAAATGTAAGATTTATGAGTCGTACAACTATTTTTGGTGCTTATGATGGAGGAACTTATGCAGCTTTGCAAAAGGTTGGAGAATATATAAGCAATCCAGAAATCAACCTTCCNGATAGTATATTTTGGAGAATTGTATCAAAAAAAACGGTCTTATGCTCTGGATCTATTGAGAGACCAATAGNTTTTAAAAATAANGATCGTCCGGGAATAATGATGGCAAGNGCTGTGAGAACTTATATCAANAGGTTTGGTGTCGTGCCCGGTAAAAAAATTATTGTTTTTGGGAATAATGATGATGCTCGAAAAACTGTCTTTGATTTGCAGTCGAAGGGTATAGAAGTAATTGCCTATGTGGATAGCCGNAAAGATGTTGAAGCCATAAAAGACACTTTATGTTTTACTGACAGTGTAATTATTAATACAACTGGATCAATGGCTTTGTCTTCGGTTTCAATAAAATCGGGCAACACCATCACTAAACTTAATTGTGATTGTTTGGCTGTTTCAGGTGGTTGGAATCCAACAATCCATCTAACTTCACATACGAACGTCAAGCCTTTTTGGAATGAGACAATAAATTGTTTTGTTGCTTCGCCAGGCGCTATTAAAAATATGGAAATCGCTGGAGCAGCAAATGGTGTATTCAGTACAAAGATGGCTATGAAGTCGGGAGTATTCAGAACTCAAAAACTTTTGAAAGAATTAGGTGTGAAGACACAAAGTATCATTATTCCAGACACCGAAAATGAGGATTATAACTGCGAGCCANTGTGGCATGTTGAGGGCACTGGACGAGCTTGGTTAGATTTTCAAAACGATGTTACTGTCAAGGATTTAAAGCAATCAAAANAGGAAAATATGATCTCAGTTGAACATATGAAGCGATATACAACTCAAGGAATGGCAACTGATCAAGGTAAGAATTCNAATGTAAATTCAATAGCGGTTATGGCTGAATTAACAGGTCAGACAATCGAGTCAACTGGAACAACTACTTTTAGGCCACCGTTTGCACCTGTATCAATCGGAGCGTTAGGCGCTGGAGGAAATGGTATTAGATTCGCGCCAGTAAGAAAAACAACTTCTCATAATTTTAACTCTGAGAAACAAGCGCCNAATGTAGAGGCTGGCCTGTGGTATCGACCAAATTGGTTTCCAATAGCAGGGGAAACCAATTGGCGTGAATCCTGTGACCGTGAGGTTAGCATGGTTCGTAATTCAGTTGGTGTCTGTGACGTTTCTACTCTTGGAAAAATTGATGTTCAGGGACCTGATGCAGCCATTTTACTCGACTTCGCGTATACTAATAAAATTTCTTCATTGAAGCTTGGAAAGATAAGGTATGGTTTAATGATGCGTGATGATGGACATGTTATGGATGATGGTACATGTGCAAGAATTGGACAAGATCNTTACATCGTTACAACTACCACTGCTGCGGCAGGTCAAGTAATGAGGCATTTAGAGTTCATTCTGCAGGTTCTTAAACCCAATATTAATGCCCAGGTTATCTCTGTGACTGAACAGTGGGCACAATTTGCTATAGCAGGGCCCAAATCTAGAGTATTACTTAATGAGATATGTGAGCAAGAAATCTCTGATGCAAAAATACCATTTATGGGGTTTCTTGATGTTTCTGTTTGCGATGTGAAAGCGCGATTATTTCGTATTTCATTTTCTGGAGAGCACGCTTATGAAATAGCTGTTTCTGCCAGTTATGGAGATGCGATGATACGTTTACTTGTCGAGAAAGCTCAAGCTTTAGGGGGCGGACCCTATGGAATGGAAGCATTGAATGTTTTGAGAATTGAAAAAGGCTTCATTACTCATGCTGAGATTGATGGTCGTGTCACAGCTAAAGACATTGGAATGNGCAAGATGATCAATGAAAATAAAGATTGTATTGGGAAAGTAGCTTCAAAACGCCCTGGTTTATTAGATGCCAATCGAGANCAGTTAGTAGGNATAAAACCTATCAATAATAAAGATATTATTCTAGCTGGTGCACATNTTTATNCATTGGATTCAGCGGCAANAAGGATTAATGATCAAGGACATGTTACGAGTGTTTGTTATTCACCAACACTATGCANTTCAATTGCTTTGGCTCTTGTAAAAAANGCTCATGATCGTCATGGAGAAAANTTAAAAATGGTTGATCATTTGAGGAATTCTGAATTTCAAGTTGAGCTGGTTTCCCCAATATTTTTTGATAAAATTGGNGGTAGAGTTCGTGGGTAANAACTTACTNAAAAATAATTTAAATCTGAGCTTGCCACTACAATTTGGAGATATGAGTTTATCATTAATTCCTACAAAAAGCATTTATTCAATAATGCCCTATAAAGGAAAAAAACAGCATGTATCTGAGAATTTAAAAAAAATATTTAAAGTCCCATTACCAAAACCAAATCAGAAAACTGTTGATGGTAATTTGCAAATAATTTCTACCGGCATGGAGCAGTGGTTCATTATTGATTGTGATGGTGATAAGCTAAAGAAAATAATTACTAAAAATGCAGCATTAACTCAACAATCAGACGGCTGGGTAAGGTTGTTATTAATTGATAATTTTAGGTATGACGTGATGGCAAGACTTTGTCCTGTTGAACCAATGAATGCCAGTGTGGTCAGAACACAGATTGCGGGAATGATGTCCATCGTGTCTGTTGACGATAGTGGCATAGAATTGTTTTTTATGAGATCAATGATTGAAACTGCTATAATGGAAATTGAATTGGCAATGAA
>NYTF01000047.1 GCA_002683355.1 Paracoccaceae bacterium
AGGTGTTATAAATTTGGGCCAAGGCCCGATCATGCTATGTGATAGGTTTATGTATAATTTGGCAATGATTCGAGTGAAGTTTTTTATGTTTTAATATAAATTTGTGCTATTTTTTTGGAATTACTGCACGTTAAAAATGATTACAGAACCTTTTGGAATACCAATGCATTCAACTTGCCACCGGTTTTTAGCGAATAATATTCCTTTCTTTCCCCAATTTTTTCAAAGTTATTTTTTTTATAAAGTGCAATAGCGCCCTCATTATTACTTCCAACTTCTAAAAATATCTTTTTACACCCTATGCTTTTTAAATCATCTAATAATTTTTTAAGAAGTAATGTACCTCGACCTTTGTGTCGAAAGCTCGGATCAATCATGATCATTATAATTTCGCCCTCATCTTTCGAAAAACGTGCAAACCCAAACCCAAACTCTTCAATATGAAATATAGAATTTTTTGATTTTAGTAATGTTCTGTAGTAATCTGCTGACCAGTTTTGATAGTTTGGCATACATCTTGAGTGTAATTCGGACATTTTATAAGGGGTCATCAGTATCCTAAACTGTTAGAATTTTTATTTTAAATAAATTCATTATGGATTGGATAAATAGGCGTTGGGGGCGATTTCTCCATTGGTAACTCTTGAGCTATTTTTGCGATAGAGCTGGCGGTAGAATGAATAGGTTCTAAAGGCTTAATATGCAATGATTCAGAAATTAGATTTGATTTGTCACCAATAACAAAATTACATTTGGTTTTTGGAAGATTATCTATATTTGAAATTATGCTTTGTTCGAAAATACCATTCTGGTATTCAGATAAATATATTTGGTCTTTTTTAGCACGAACAGAACAAAGAATATTTCCTTTGTGCCCTAGTTGGAGCGCTTCAAATGTGGTCACACCGAATGCAGGAACATTTAAAGCTAGAGATAAACCACGTGCGGTCGCAACAGAAACTCTTACTCCTGTAAAGTTCCCTGGACCAATACCAACACCGATAGAAGACACATGACTCAAGTCGTGCTTTGACGATTTTAAAGCATCTTCTATCAAATACATGAGCCGTTCAGCATGCTTTTTTGGTGCTTCTTCGCTTTTTTCGGCTAATATTGTATTACCAGATACTACCGCAATTGTGCATTTTGATGTTGAAGTATCAAAACCTAAAGAGACCTTGTTAGGCAGCAACTGGTCGAACTTCTACCACCTCAGGGATGTAGTGCCTTAACAGATTTTCAATTCCCATCTTCAAAGTGATTGTCGAAGATGGACAGCCTGCACAGGCACCTTGCATGTGCAAGTATACTATTCCCCGATCAAAACCGTGGAAAGTTATATCACCACCATCTTGAGCAACAGCTGGGCGAACCCGAGTATCAAGTAAATCTTTAATTTGGTCAACAATTTCAGAATCAGGTCCTTCATGATCGACGTGCCCACCAGATGCTTTTTCATCACCTTCGATCAATTTTTGACCAGAGATAAAATGTTCCATTATCGCACCAAGAATAGCGGGCTTGATATGTTCCCACTCATGATCATCATTTTTCGTTACCGTTATGAAATCTGGACCAAAGAATACGCCTGTTACCCCCTGTATTTCGAAAACTCGCNTTGCCAGAGGAGATTTTTGNGACGATTCTTTATTTGGGAAATCTGCTGTCCCAGATTCCATAACTGCTTGGCCAGGTAGAAACTTTANAGTTGCTGGATTTGGCGTAGATTCTGTCTGAATAAACATTTCTGATTTCCTTTTGNTTGNTTATCAATTAGTGATAAACGTCCCAAATGTCAATATTTAGAATTATTCTAAATTATAAAAATTCTATGTGTTTTTTGTAATTTAGTATCTTTTGGAAACTCAGAATTTACCCTTTCAAATACATTAAAATTAATTGCTCTTAGTTGGAGTTTGCCCAATCAAAATATAGAGATCTAGCCCTTTTTGTAACAGGACCNATTTCATATTTGATATCATCAAAAAGAGAAACAGGTGTGATTTTTGTCATATTACCTGTGAGAAATACTTCATCAGCTCTTGAAAAGTCTTCAAACTTTAAGACGCATTCATTTACCTGATAACCATCACTTTTTAAATTCTGAATGTGTCTTGAACGCGTGATCCCAGCTAAAAAAGTGCCGTTTGGTATCGGAGTAAATATTTCTCCATCCTTGACTAAAAAGACATTTGAAGTTGCTGTCTCAGCGACATTCCCCACAGCATCTGCAACTAAAGCATTATTAAATCCTTTTATGCTCGCTTCTTGTAACATCCGAGCATTGTTGGGATATAAACACCCTGCTTTGGCATTACACAAGTTGTCTGTCAGTATTGGACGATGAAAGCTTGTTCTTGTTAAGGTTGTCGTGTTTGTGTCTGAAGCCATTGGTATTTCCTCTAGACAAATACAAAATCCAATATTAGCAGCATCCGGTACAATCGCGGAGTACCCATTGCCAATGCCCCAATACATCGGGCGGATATAAACGGCAGACTGTTTAGTATAATTAGCCAAGCCTTCTAGAATTAAATCATAAATTTCTTTTTCAGAATAAGTAGGAACTAATCCCATTGCTTTTGCAGATTGATTTAAACGCTCACAATGGGCCAGTAGATCTGGCGCNACTCCATCAAAGTATCTTGCACCATCAAATACTGTTGATCCCAGCCAAGAGCCGTGATCAGCGGCATTCATAATAGGAATATTTCCTTTATGCCAATTTTTTTCAAAATATGTGTGTATATTGGTTCCAGTAGCCATTTAAATATCCCTAAATATTTGAATTTTAGTTTAGCANCATCAGCGATTAATCCAAACCTTGTNATGAAAAATTTTGACGATCAATTATGTACTTCGTATTAAGCCCATTATGTCATACGTTTTTTCTAAAATGGGATTGGCAATTTGTGCTGCTTTATTTGCGCCGTTTCCTAATACTTGGTCAATGTATACCGTATCTTTCATTAGATGAGCCATCTCCTTTGAAATAGGCATTAATTTAGAAACAGCTAATTCAGCAAGAATTGGCTTGAATTTTGAAAATTCTTTACCAGCATTTTCCTCAAGTACCTTTTCTGAGCTAATTCCAGCCAGCCCTGCAAAGATATTAATTAGATTTTTTGCTTCGGGTCTATTTTCTAATCCTTCAAGACTACTGGGTAGTGGGTCTGCATCAGTTTTTGCTTTTTTAATTTTTTTTGCGATTAGGTCAGCACTATCAGTCAGATTTATTCTGCTCATATCAGAAGCATCTGATTTGGACATTTTTTTATTTCCATCTCGTAATGACATTACCCTTGTTGCTACTCCCTCAATAACTGGTTCGGTAATTGGAAAAAAATTAGTTTTAAAATCGTTATTGAACTTTGTGGCGATATCTCTTGTAAGCTCTAAATGTTGTTTTTGGTCTTCACCAACAGGCACATGAGTGGCATGATATATTAGGATATCAGCTGCCATCAGTGTAGGGTAAGCGAACAATCCAACACTTGCATTTTCTCTGTTTTTGCCCGCCTTATCCTTAAATTGTGTCATGCGATTCAACCAACCCATTCTGGTAACACAATTAAAAATCCAACCTAATTCAGCATGCGCTGGGACCTGAGATTGATTAAAGAGTATTGATTTTTTTGGATCTAATCCGGATGCTATAAAACCAGCTGCCAATTCTCTGGTAGCAGCTTTTAATGACTGAGGCTCCTGCCAAACTGTGATTGCATGCAAATCAACCATACAATAAATAGTTTCGATACCACTATTTTGCATCTCAACAAATCTTTTTACAGCACCCAGATAATTTCCAAGTGTTAGATTGCCAGTTGGCTGGATGCCGGAGAATACTCTTGGTGTATGCGTATTTTCATGTTTCTGGTCCACAAATTCTCCTCTATCTAACTTTACGTGCTTTATCCGTTGGCCTATGTCTAAAATTAAGCGAGTCTTTTTAAATGGTTAATATATTCGATGAATGATAATAAACTTAATAATTCTTTAATAAACCCATTACCACCAATTATTTTAGTTATTACCTTATTTTTAATTCTTATTGAGCTGATTTTTCAACTTTCTGAAACACGGATCATTTTTGGAGGTGTTGGACCTGGTTTGAGAAATAATATAATCACACAATATGCATTTTATGGGCCACTTCAGGATTGGATGATAAGTAATAGCGCCCTTAGGTGGGAGTTTTTAATAAGATATATAAGCTATTTGTTTATTCATTTGAGCTTTTTACATACACTAATTGCAACAGTGATGTTTTTGGCTTTGGGNAAGATGGTATGCGAATTNTATAACGGTCTTTTATTTTTTTTGCTGATTNTAGNGTCGTCAATNTGTGGNGCTTTTTTCTACGGCTTAATTTTGGATGATCAATTTCCATTAATAGGTTTATTTCCTGCAATTTACGGTCTTATTGGTGCTTATACATATATTTCCTGGACTTCATTGAGGTCTGTTGGAGCCAGAGGTGCTAATGCTTTTACATTGGTAGCAGTCCTTCTAGGAATTCAAATTATTTTTAAAATGTTATTTAATGGTAATAATGATTGGCTTGCAGATTTATTTGGGTTTTTAGCTGGATTTTTATTTGCATTTATTATCGATCGTTATTTTTCACGATATTAAATTCATAAGTGTCGTGATTTGAGTTCGATATTTTTACTTAATAACGATTTTTTCTAAAGTTATTTTGGTCAGAAAATATGTTATTATTCCAATAAAGATCAGTATAATAAGCCCTAAATATTTCATTTGTTTATCATGCAACAGAGTTATCAGATAACTTTTTCCAGCAAAAACACAAATGCCCATGATTATACTTGAGATTACTATTGTTAATAAACTTTTTAACGTTGTGTCATCAAATTTTATAGCATCTTCAAATTTTCTAGAACCTTGCCACAGTAAGAATAACATTGACCAACCTGCTACAGATGTTGCTATCGCTGCTGATATGAATCCAATCTTAGAAACTAAACCAATTGCAATAATAGCATTTATCAACATCGCAATTAAAGCGTATCTGAATGGAGTTTTTGTATCTTCTCTCGCAAAGTAAACTGGTTGTAAAACTTTTTGTAAAACGAAGGCTGGGAGTCCAATACCATAGACTGTTAAAGCTAACGCAGTGTATTTTGTATCGTTCTCGTCAAAAACCCCTCTCTCAAATAGGGTTGATACTAATTCTGTTGGTATAATTATAAGTGCAACTGAGGCTGGTATCGTCAAATTTAAAGCAAACTTAGTTGATTTGTTAAAAGCATTTTGAGCTCCAATTATATCTTTTGAAGTTAGATGCCGGCTAAGCTCAGGAAGCAAAACTATTCCAACTGCTATACCAACAACTCCTAATGGCAGTTGGTAAAGCCTATCTGCATATGAAAGCCAGGCTATTGCGCCTTCTGTTCCACTCGCTATTTGGCGTCCAACCAGAAGGTTAATTTGAACCACACCACCAGTAAGAGCTGCTGGTGCTGCGATGATAATTAATTTCTTTACATCTGGAGTTATTTTGGGAACCCTGAATGTTAGTTTGAAGCCAATTTTTTTTGCAGCAAACCAAACTAAAGTAAGTTGCAGGATACCAGAAATTGGAACAGCTATAGCTAATGCCAGAGATACTTGAATTTCTAAATATATGGCAAGAGCCATTGCACCTATTAACATAATATTTAAAATTATTGGTGCGGCTGCTGCAGCCATAAATTTACCTGAAGCGTTTAATAAACCACTTAATAGGGCTGCTAAGGAAATAAAGAAAATATAAGGAAATATAATTCTCCCTAAATCAGTTGCTTGGTCGAAGCGCTGATCACCTAAAAAACCACTTGCCATAGCAAAAACGAGAAATGGCATTAATGCCTGAGAGAATATGGTAAGAAGTAATAAAATAGATCCAAGTACAACAAATGTATCGTTAGCAAATTGGTGGGCGCTTTGCTTATTGGTTTGCAGTTTTTTTGTAAAAAGTGGCACGAATGCTAAATTTAACGCCCCTTCTGCAAAGAATCTTCGAAACATATTTGGAAGACTAAACGCAATTAAAAAAGCTTCAGCAAGTGGTCCGGCCCCTAAAAGAGCGGCCATTGTTATATCTCTAATAAAACCAAGGATTCTGCTTGCTAGAGTCCAAACACTTACCGTTAGAAAATTTGAATTTAAGCCTTTAAGATTCATGATGACGCTCTTTCGGATCCATAATCAATAGCTTTAATTAGTTTTTTAGATAGAGCATCTCTTTTTGATTTTGCATGTAGTTTTAATCCAAACATATCTTTTACATAAAATACATCTACAGCCTGCGCCCCGTATGTAGCTATCACCGCAGAAGCTATATAAATATTTGCTGAGGAAATAGTGCTGGTTAAATCAAAAAGAAGTCCCGGTCGGTCCCTGGTATCTACTTCTATAATTGTGTAAATTTCTGAACCCTCATTATCAAATAAAATCTCTGTGGGAACATAAAAATCGCGTTCTCTTTTTTTAATCCTATCTTTATCTTTTAANGCNTCTCTTGTTATTACATTTCCTGATAGACTATTATCAATNGCTTTTTTTAGTTTGCCGAACCCATCCTTTTCATATGGAGATCCTCTTGAATCTTGTAGCCAAAATACGGCAGTAGCGTATCCATCTGAACTTGTGTAAGTTCTAGCATCTACAACATTTGCTCCAGCTAATGCAACTGCGCCAGCTAGCCTTGAGAAGATTCCTGGGTGATCAGACATAACGAAGCAGGCAATTGTGGCATCTTTGTCTTTATCTGGTTTTAATTCTAATTTAATTTCATTATTTGCAATGTTCTTTAACAGGTTTGCCATAATCAAATGCGTTTCAGAGTTTAGTCCTTNCCAGTATGGCTTATAATGCCGTGCTAATTCTTTTTTAATTTCTTCTGCGTGCCAGCCAACTAATTCACTCTTCAATTTCTTTTGAGCTTCTTCAGATGTTGTTATATCGCCAACATCTTCTAATCCTGATGATAATGCTTTGTAGGTAAGATAGTACAAATTTCTTATTAATTGTGCTTTCCAATTATTCCATACGCCTGGACCAACCCCTCGGATGTCGCATGCTGTTAGAACGGTTAATAGCTTAAGTTTTGTTCTGCTTTCCACAGCTTTGGCAAAATCGCGGACCGTCCGGGGATCACTTAAATCTCTTTTTTGTGCTACATCTGACATCAAAAGATGATTTCTCACCAACCATACTATTGTCTCAACTTCAGATTTTTTTAATCCAAATCTAGTACATACATTGGATGCTATTTTACCACCTAATTTNGAGTGATCTTCCTTTCGGCCCTTCCCAATATCATGCAACAGAAGCGCCAAATACAAAACTCGACGATTTACACCTTTTTGCAAAATATCTGAAGCCACTGGTAGATCTTCTATTAATTGTTCTTGTTCGATTAGGGCCAGGTTTTCGATACATTTAATTGTGTGTTCATCAACAGTGTAATGGTGGTACATATTAAACTGCATCATCGCCACTATATATTTAAACTCTGGTATAAAAGCAGATAGAACGCCTAATTCATTCATCCGTCTCAAAGCTCTAACAGGGTTTCCACGTTCTAAAAGTAGATTAAGAAATATTTTTATCGCTTCTGGGTTTTGTCTTAGGTTATTATCAATAAGCTTAATATTTGCGGTAATTAANCGCATTGCGTCTGGATGAATTAGATATCCAGTTCGCAACGCTTCATCAAATAAAACAAATATATTTATAGGTTTTTCAGAAAAAACTTTATGATTTATAACATTTATTCGATTATGCTGTATTTTAAACAAAGGATTTAATTTTGTGGTTAAACGTCTACCCGCCAAACGCAATATTTGCCCAACCTTGGGCTGTTTTTTAACATGCCGAGCCTCAAGATCTGTAAGAAAAATCCTTGTTAATTCGCCAACATAGGTAGCATTTTTAAAATACNCTTGCATAAAGTGCTCTACAGCCAGCCGTCCATTCAAATCTTTAAATTTTAGTCTTTTTGCGAGCTCTACCTGGGAATCAAAATTTAATTGTTCAGANGCTCGATTGTTTAAAAAATGTAAGTGGCATCTTACTTGCCAGATAAAATTACTGGCTTTCAAAAATTTATCAAATTCAAATTTACTAAATACTTTTTTTTCTATTAACTGTTCGGGGTGTTGCACGTGGTGTATGTACTTGGCAATCCAAAATAAGGATTGTAAATCTCTAAGTCCTCCTTTCCCTTCCTTAACGTTGGGCTCTAAAAGATACCTATTTTCCCCATATTTTTTGTGTCTTAGTAGCCTCTCTTCTAACTTAGCAGTGGTAAATTCGGTTGCGCTTGATTGAAATAAGTCATTCCAAAGGCGGTTTTCCAATTCGTTTACCAAGAGTGAATCNCCGCTAATNAAACGTNTCTCNAAAAGTGTAGTTCTGATTGTNAAATCTTTTTTNCCCAACGAAAGACAATCTTCTATTGATCTTGTGGCGTATCCAACCTGTAGTTTTAGNTCCCAAAGTATATAAAGCATACTTTCTATGACACTTTCAGCCCAAGGAGTAATTTTATATGGTGTTAAAAACAAAAGATCGATGTCTGAGAAAGGTGCCATTTCCTCTCTTCCATAGCCTCCCACAGCAAGTACAGATAATCTTTCTGCTTCTGTTGGTATCGGCGATTTATGCAGTTGCTCTGAAGAAAGTTTAAAGATCGTTTCGATTATTAGATCTGTAACACCGGTGAAGCCTTTTGTAATTTCAACCACAGGCATTTTGCCGGTTTCAAAATTAGCTTTAAATGCTGAAAAGTTGGTGGTTATAGTTTGTTGTAATAAATTAACAGCAATTTCGCGTTTTTGTTTAGTATTATCAACTTTATTTACCTGAGCACAAATTTTGTCATAAAGCAGGATTGAGTTGTTTGAAGTATTTTCGACATACCCTCTGGTTTGCTTATTTTCTTCTAGTTTAGTCAACTTAAATCCTGCTCGAAGTAATACAAATTCTGGGGAATTTAAATTTATGGAAGAAATTTAATAACATTACTTTTTGTTCGTTTCTGTGGTTATTATAATTTAGCAGGTTTTATTGCATCTTAACTGTTATCAATAATCTGAAAGTATGATTTTATTGTTTGCAAGTAAATGTCTGAAAGGAAATGTGTTTTGTATTTTGAGGTAAAACCAATAGAANCAGGTTTGCATATAGTGTCTATGCCCATTGGTCGAGCTAGAGATATTACATTAAATGCTTTAGACGTTTTGGCTTCAGTGGATGTAATTGTTGCTGAAGACACGCGTATGATAAAAAAAATATTAAATATTTATGAGATTCCAAAACGTAAGCTTCAGATAATTTCGTATCACGATTACAATGCCAAAGCACAGATACCAAAAATACTAAAATTCTTAGAAAATAATAGCAGAGTGGCATTTGTGTCTGACGCAGGAACTCCATTGATTTCTGATCCTGGTTATTTATTAGTNAAGGAAACCGCACAAAAAGGATTTTTAGTTACATCAGCTCCTGGCCCGTCTGCGGTTTTAGCAGCTCTTACTGTGTCNGGCTTGCCAACAGATAGGTTTATGTTCTGTGGGTTTTTACCAAATCAAAAATCAGCGCGTTTAAAATTTNTAACCTCATGTAATATCCCAGAAACCACCTTAATATTCTTTGAAACGTCGAACCGAATCTTATCTTGTCTGGAGGATATTGAACTCCAATTTGGTAAAGATAGAGAGATAGTCGTCTGCAGGGAATTAACAAAAAAATTTGAAACNATATACAGAGGTACTGTNTTTGAGATAAAAGAGGCTCTGAGCACAGGTGTTATAAAAGGTGAAATTGTTTTGATCATTTCTCCAGCAGTTATTGAAAAAAATAATTGTGATGAGGTAGAGNAATCTTTGATCAAGTTAATGAAAAGTCATAGCTTAAAGGAGTCTGTACAGATAGTTTCTGAAAGCTTTAATGTTCGAAAAAAATCAGTTTATCAAATAGCTCTAGGATTAAAGATTTAACCTCTCAAAACTTATTTTCATCTACTATTTAATCTGTAGAAAATTCAGTTTTGATAGATTTAGTATGTTCTCCTAGATTAGGAGCTCTAACTTTCGAATTGGTGCTTGAATTAGCAAACGCACTTACTGGCGCTCTAATTGCCATGCCGTTGGATCCAAAAATTTCGTGGTCTCTAAAGCCTGAATGGAAATTTAAGTCAGAAGTACTTCTCACTTCAGCGTGCGCAATGTTGCCTGCTTTTAATTTTAATTTAAAATCCGCAGCACTCAGATGATTTACAACTTCATCAATTATGTAGTTTAATTTATCACGATTTTTTACCCTTTGAACATTGCTACAAAAATTAGAATTCTCAGCAAGCTCTTTTTTGTTAAGTGTTACTTCACAAAAACTTTTCCACTCTCTTTCATTCTGAACAGCTATAATAATTATTTTTTTATCTTTTGTGACATGAGCTTCATATGGGGCAATTGTTGGATGACGGAGTCCTGCAGGTGTAGTATCTATTCCAGCAAAAGCTGACTGCAAGAAGGGCACGGTCATCCATTCCGCAGCTACGTCAAACATTGCTATATTTATAACTTCACCTTTTTTAGTGTTATTTCTTTTGATTAAGGCATTTAATATAGCGGCATGCGCAGTCATCCCAGTTCCAATATCAACTATTGAAATTCCAATACGCCCTGGTGAATTTTCAACCCCCGATACTCCGATAATACCCGACTCAGCTTGGATTAGCAGATCATAGGCCTTTTCATTGTAAATATCTGTTTTGTTACTGTAACCCGANATGTTGCATATAATTAAATTTGGAAACTTTTCTGCTAAACTATTTGGTTCNAAGCATAGTTTTNTTAAGGATTCTGGAGCTAGATTTAAAACAAATATGTCAGCTTTTAATAATAAGTTNTTTAATAAATTTTGGTCACTTTTATCCCTNAAATCTAACACTAATGATTCTTTGCCTTGATTTAACCAAATAAAATATGAGCTATCANTTGATTCTATTTGATCATAATATCGAGCAAAATCTCCATCCTTGCGTTCTATCTTTATTATCCGAGCGCCAGATTCAGCAAGTCTCATTGTGCAAAATGGAGCAGCTACGGCTTGCTCAATAGATATTACTAAAATATCTTTTAAAGCATTCATTAANAACTCCTTGGAAGGCCTAATTCATGCTCNGCGATATAACTTAAAATTAAGTTAGTCGAAACNGGTGCGATTTGATAAAGTCGAGTTTCTCGAAACTTTCTCTCAATGTGATAATCTTTTGAGAATGCAAAGCCACCAAAAGTTTGCATTGCTATATCTCCAGAAAACCAACTATTTTCTGACGCCAACATTTTACACATATTAGCTTCAGCGCCACAGTGTTCATTAGAGTCAAACAAATTTGCTGCTTTTTCTACTAAAAGTTTTGCAGCAATCATATTTGCATGTGCGCGAGCCAAGGGAAAAGAAACNCCTTGATTAGATCCTATTGGTTTACCAAATACAATTCTATTTGAAGCATAGTCTGTNGCTTTTTTTATAAAATAACGAGAGTCACCAATACATTCTGCTGCGATTAAAATTCTCTCAGCATTCATTGCATCCAAAACCACTTGAAAGCCGTCATTTTCTTTTCCTAGAATTTGTTCAGCAGGNANAACTAGATCATCAATAAAAAGTTCACAAGCATGGTGGTTTATCATCGCGTCAATGGGCTTNACNGTAAGGCCATTTCCAATTGCTTTTTTNAAATCAATTATAAATGCTGAAAGCCCATCTGATTTTTTCGCACAGTCTTTTTTAGCTTTGGTACGTGCTAACAAAACCATAATGTCAGAATATTCCACTCTACTGATCCATACTTTCTTTCCATTTATAACATAATTTGAGCCTATTTTTTTTGCTGTTGTTTTTAAATTTGTGGTATCAGTGCCGCTATCTGGCTCAGTAACACCAAAACTTTGAAGTCTTAATTTTCCAGAAGAAATCTGGGGTAGATATAGTTCTTTTTGCTCCTGAGTTCCATATTTTAATATAGAGGCCATTACATACATTTGAGCATGGCAAGCACCAGCGTTACATCCATTATAAGAAACTTCTTCCAATATTGCGGCTGCTTCAATTAGACCAAGCCCTGATCCTCCAAATTCCTCAGGAATTAAACATGATAAAAATCCTTCTTTACTTAGTTCATTCACAAAATCTGATGGATACTCACCTTTCTCATCAAGGTTTCGCCAATATTGGTCTGGATAATTGGAGCAAAGCTTGGCAATGTTAGATTTAATAGCAGAAATATTTCCCATTATTTATCTCACTTATATTTATTTTGTTAAAACTTCTATAAATTCACCATTGCATCAGTTGCAATCACTATAATAACCTAAGAGAACCTATTTATGAAAGGATCTTAACCAATGTCTTTAAAAGTTGCTATCCAAATGGATCCGATAGAGTTGGTTGATATCGATGCAGATAGTACTTTTCGCATAGCTGAAGAGGCCCAAACTCGTGGACATGATCTTTTCTATTATAATCCTAGCAAACTAATACTCGATAATGGTGTTGTTAAAGCAAAAGGATGCAAACTAAAAGTCATGCGGGAGCAAGGCAACCATTGTGAGCTAGGCAGGGAGCAACTGGTGAATTTGAACGACTTTGATGTGGTCTGGTTACGTCAAGATCCACCTTTTGATATGGGCTATATAACATATACTCATATACTTGATCGCCTTGGCCCTGACACGCTGGTAGTAAATGATCCTTTTTGGGTGCGAAATTATCCTGAAAAACTACTTGTTTTAGATTTTCCTGATCTCACACCGCCAACTGTTATAGCGAGAGACATTGAAGTTCTAAAAGAGTTTAAGAATAAACATCAAGACATTATAATTAAGCCTTTATATGGAAATGGTGGTGCTGGTGTTTTTCGGTTGGGCCCNGATGATAAAAATATAAGTTCNTTACATGANCTTTTTTCAGGCATCAATAATGAGCCACTGATCGCACAAAAGGTTTTTACCTGATGTATCAAAAGGTGATAAAAGAGTTATATTGGTCGATGGGACGCCCGTTGGCGCAATCAATAGAGTNCCGGCTCAAGGTGAGACGCGTTCTAATATGCACGTCGGTGGGCGACCTGAAAAAATAGAACTTTCAGAGAGAGATTTGGAGATTTGTGCTAAAATTGGACCTTTATTGAAGGAAAAAGGTCAAATATTTGTTGGAATTGATGTGATTGGTCNTTGGTTAACAGAAATTAACGTAACATCGCCCACAGGAATTCAAGAATTGGAGCGTTTCAATAATGAAAATATTGCTGGTCTAATATGGGATTCAATTGAAACAAAAAAAGAAAATTAGTTGGTTTATTTTCGTATTAAAGTATTTTGTTAATTTCTTTTACACTCCACCCATCAACATTATGGCTAATTTTAGTAACAGAGAAATTATCTATTTTATTGGCAAGTACCTCCACAGCAGAAATTCTCATTGCTCTTTGAATCTGAGTTAAAATCACACCAAAATGAGCAACAGCAATGATATTTTTACACTTAANTCTTTCGTTTATCTTATCTACNCAGGTGTTTATGCGCTTGCTAGATTGGTTCCAACTTTCACCATTTGGTGGTTGAATGTCACCAGGTTGTGTCCAATACTCTTCAGAGAGTTTTGGATAATTNTTGGATATCTCTTGCCAGTTTTTTCCATCCCAATCACCAAAATTAAATTCTCTNAGATCAAATTCATTATCTAAACGCACTCGACCATTTTCTATNGCANTGGCTGTNTCTNCAGCTCTGGATAGGTCTGAAGAAATTACCTTTGCTTGTCGAGGAAGATATTNATCAAGCTTTATTAACATTGATTTGTCAGATAAGTCTGCAGCAATATCAGCCCAACCAACCATNCATTTAGCATGAGTTGGTCCGTGTCTTANCCACCACCAATTTTTCATTGTGGATGTTTCAATATTAAGGGGATACCTGCAATTACAGTCACTACTAGTGATGCAACTGTGGCGAGCTTTTGATTTAATTTACCCTGTAATTCTCTAAATTCCCGTGCCATCGAATTGTCTGGAACAATGCCTGAACCTACTTCATTTGTAACAGTAATAATGGATCCTTTAGAGCTTTTAATTGAATTAACTAATAAGTCGATTTCATGGTATATATTACTTTTTTCAAGAAAATGATTTGTTAACCACATGGTGGCACAATCAAAGAGCATGATTTCTTTAATATTTAAATTTTCAATATGACGCACAGCATCTAAAGGTTCTGCTATTGTTGTCCAGTCACTGCCACGTCTATCCTTGTGCTTATTCACTTTTTCTTGCATTTCTTCATCATAGATATTTGCTGAGGCTAAATAGAGTTTTTTACCAACATTATTATTCAAAATATCTTCCGCATACTGTGATTTGCCACTTGCCGCGGCACCAATAATTAAGGTTTTCTGTTGATTTTTTTGCATAAAAATTGATCCAAAAATTGTCTTGTTGCGTANNCCTATCATAACAACATTAATCATTGTGAGAAAGTGTAGAAAAATGGTAGCTAATTTTGATGAAAAAAGTGCTCTGGCAAGTGGAGCGATGAAAGCCGAGATGCTTGATCCAGAAGTCGAATATGATCTGGCAGTAGCTTGGAGAGATCATAGAGATAGCAAGGCTTTGGATCGATTGATCAAAGCTTACATGCGATTGGCCATTTCAACTGCGAGCAAATTTCGTCGGTACGGAACGCCTCAGAATGATTTAGTTCAAGAAGCTGCGGTCGGTTTAATGAAAGCAGCAGAGAAATTTGATCCCGATAGAGGTGTTAGATTTTCAACCTACGCAGTTTGGTGGATCAAAGCTTCGATACAAGATTATGTCATGAGAAATTGGTCGTTAGTTAGGACGGGATCAACCTCTGACCAAAAATCACTGTTTTTTAATTTACGTCGAGTTCAAGCTCAGGTTCAACGAGATTCTGAAGAATTAGGTTTAAATTTAGGACAAGATGATGTGAATATCAAAATTTCGGAAGAATTAGGGGTCCCACTGAAAACTGTAGANCTAATGCAGGGTAGATTATCTGGGTCTGATTTTTCATTGAATGTGCCGCAGTCAGCAGAAGAAGATGGAAGAGAATGGATCGACCTTCTTGAGGATGAGAACCTNGCAGGAGAGGCAGCGTATGAGGCCGTTGATGAGCAGAATAAAATAAAAGAGTGGGTAGGTGGAGCTTTAGAAAAGTTAAACGCGAGAGAGCAATTTATCATTTCTGAAAGACGATTGTCTGATANTGGAAGAACTTTGGAAAGCCTTGGTGAGGAATTAGGGTTGTCGAAAGAAAGAGTGCGACAGCTAGAAGCTGCTGCCTTCACAAAAATGCGGAAAAATCTGAATTCNAATGAGGCCCTAANGTTAATGATNAACTAATGTTTTGAAAAGGTGGCCTTGCTAACTTNGCTAAGGTTTTTTAAGTATAGAGAATATCTGAGTAAAGGTATCCTTTATGCTTTCTGGAAAAAGAATTCTNTTAATANTNGGTGGCGGTATCTCAGCATACCGNTCACTGGAATTAATAAGGTTGCTCANAAAGCGTGATTGTTNTGTCACCACTTGTATGACAGATAGTGCTAAAAATTTTGTNACCCCACTCTCTGTTAGTGCTCTTTCTGGCNAAAAAGTTCATTTANACCTCTTTGATTTAACTGAAGAGTCGGAAATGGGCCACATAGAGCTTTCGCGATCAGCAGATTTAGTTATTATTGCACCGTGTACAGCAGACTTTATGTCAAAAATCGCGAATGGCTTAGCGAATGATCTAGCTTCAACACTCATTTTAGCAACAGACAAGCCAGTTTTGGTCGCACCTGCAATGAATGTTAAAATGTGGGAAAATTTGGCAACCAAACGAAATTTATCGACCCTTTTATCAGATGGCTTACAATTTGTTGGGCCAAACCATGGGGACATGGCGTGCGGTGATTTTGGACCAGGGCGTATGTCTGAACCAGAAGAAATAATACTTAAAGCTGAAAAAATTTTAAAGAGCGGCCCTTTGCAGAACAAACATATCATAGTTACATCTGGTCCAACTCATGAGCCAATTGATCCAATTAGGTATATTGGAAATAGGTCTTCAGGGGCACAGGGCACCGCAATTGCAAGTACCTTATCTAGGTTAGGTGCTGATGTTACTTTCATTTCAGGTCCTTCTTTGGTTGAGCATCCGAAAGGTGTAAAAATCATTGAGGTAGAAACTGCTGACCAAATGTTTGATGAAGTAAATAATGCACTTCCGGCAACAGTGGCTATTTTTGCAGCGGCAGTTGCTGATTGGAAGGTTGAAAATGAAGAATTCCAAAAGATAAAGAAGGCGAAAAATAATGCTGCACCAACCTTAATTTTATCTGAAAACAAAGATATCCTTAGATTTACAAGCAGATTAACAAAAAATAGACCAAAATTGGTGATAGGTTTTGCAGCAGAAACAGAAAAAGTAATTGAACAAGCAATATTGAAGCGGAAAAATAAAAACTGTGATTGGATTATTGCAAATGATGTTGGAGAAAATAGTTCTGTGATGGGGGGGGAATACAATACTGTTACTTTTATTACAGAGACAAATGTAGAAGAATGGCAGGAAATGTCTAAAGTGAAGGTTGCAGAAAAGCTCGCTAAACGAATAATAGAAAAGTTAAAGTAGTATGGAGTTATTGATAAAATTAGCATGGGGACAAGATGCTGATAAAAACCTCCCTTTGCCTACTTTTCAAACACCTGGTTCTGCTGGAGCTGATGTCTGTGCAAATTTTGGACTGTCGCAAAGATCCTTGGAAATCAAGCCAGGTGCCCGAGCACTTATCCCCACCGGCTTTAGTTTGGAAATTCCAAACAACTACGAAATCCAAATAAGACCACGTTCTGGTTTGGCTATAAATCATGGTATCACAATTCTTAATAGCCCTGGTACAATCGATAGTGATTATCGCGGTTTGATTGGAATTATATTGATTAATCATGGCCACGAAATATACAAGATATTACATGGTGATCGAATTGCGCAGATGATAGTTTCCCCAATAAGCCAAGCATTATTTGAAACAACAGATCAGTTGCGTGAAAGCTCGAGAGGTGCAGGTGGCTTTGGTTCAACAGGAAAGAAATAATGTTTAAGCTTATAGTTGTTTTGGCTGTATTTTACGGAATAGGTGTTTATTTCAAGGTAAGAAGAAAAGTAATATTAATTACTCTGGCATTGGTATATGGCTTTGTTTTATTTTTGGTTCTAGTTTTACCAGAAACACACTTTGTAATTATAAATATTGGAAGTTCGTTTGCAGAATTACTATTATTAACCATTATCATGCTGCTGATTGGTGCCTACAGTTTTATTTTAAAAAAAATCAAGAAAAAAAATATTGAAAAGAATGCTGATATCAAAACTGGTAGTGAAATGTCAGAGAGTGAAATTGAAAGATATGCTCGACACATTATTTTAAAAGAAATCGGAGGACCAGGACAACAAAAGATGAGAGATGCCAAAGTTTTGGTGATTGGAGCAGGTGGATTGGGTAACCCCGTATCGCTTTATCTTGCGGCGGCTGGTGTGGGAACAATAGGTATCATTGATCATGATGAAGTTTCTTTGTCTAATCTTCAACGCCAGATTCTTTTTCGTGATGAAGATATAGGAATATCTAAAGTTTTCGCTTCTCAAAAGAACCTATCCCAACTCAATCCTCACATAACCATAAAACCTTACAACCGAATTTTGGATGAAAAGAATGCTCAAAATCTCATAAAAGAGTATGATTTAGTAATTGATGGAACTGATAATTTAAACACGAGACACTTAATAAATCTGGCTTGTATAGGAGCTGAAAAACCATTAATTTCTGGAGCTATTTCTCAATTGGAAGGGCAAATAAGTTTATTTGATCCTAAGAATAATTTCCCATGTTATTCATGTCTTTTTCCAAAAACTGATAATGACAATATGGTAAAAAGTTGTGCTGAAGTTGGTGTATTAGGTAGTTTACCTGGCGTAATAGGTTCTTTGATGGCTGTCGAAGCCATTAAAGAAATCAACGGTATTGGCAAATCTCTGAGAGGGTTTTTAATTCTTTATGATGCTTTGAATTGTGAGGTTCGGAAAGTAGAGGCTGAAAAAGATCCAAAATGTGTGATATGTAATTAATACGTCAATTTTATCGACTATCGTGCGAATTTTTTATATTTTACCCTTTTCGGTTCTAGGGCGTCTGGCCCCAATCTTCTTTTCTTATCTTCCTCATAATCAGCAAAATTTCCTTCAAACCACTCTACATGCGCATCACCTTCAAATGCTAAGATATGAGTACATAATCTATCTAGAAAAAAACGGTCATGCGAAATAATAACCGCACAACCAGCGAATTCCTCTAAAGCGTTTTCAAGAGCACGTAATGTTTCGACATCTAAATCGTTGGTTGGTTCGTCCAAAAGTAAGACATTACCACCAGCTTTTAAAAGTTTTGCCATATGTACCCTGTTGCGCTCCCCACCTGACAACAATCCCACTGTTTTTTGCTGATCACCACCTTTGAAATTAAAAGAGGAGCAATATGCCCTGCCATTAACTTCAGCATCCCCTAATAATATAATATCCTGACTATTAGAGATCTCTTCCCATACAGTTTTTTTGTTATCGAGGGCATCTCGTGATTGATCTACATAAGAAAGCTTCACTGTATCACCATAGCTTATCAAACCTGAGTCTGGCGTTTCTTCGCCGGTCAGGATTCTAAACAACGTAGATTTTCCCGCGCCATTTGGTCCAATGACTCCGACTATTCCACCGGGAGGTAGAGAAAAGGATAAATTTTCTATTAACAAATTTTCATTAAAGGCCTTAGATATGCCCTCAACTTCAATCACCTTGCCGCCTAACCTTGGGCCATTAGGTACGATAATTTGCGCATTGCTGAGTTTCTCACGCTCTGACTTATTTGCCATCTCTTCATAAGCATTAATTCTAGCTTTTTGTTTGGCTTGTCTGGCCTTTGTACCTGCCCTAATCCATTCAAGTTCTCTATTTAATACCTTTTGTTTTGCTTTATCGTCTTTAGCTTCATGAGCTAATCTTTTGGCTTTTTGTTCTAACCAACTTGAATAATTACCCTCGTAAGGGATTCCTTTTCCACGGTCTAATTCCAAGATCCAACCTGTTATATTGTCTAAAAAATATCGATCGTGAGTTACTATTAAAATAGTTCCTTTATAATCAATCAAATGTTGCTGAAGCCAAGCAATTGTTTCTGCATCTAAGTGGTTCGTTGGCTCATCAAGAAGTAGCATGTCAGGGGCTTCGAGGAGTAATTTGCATAACGCTACCCGCCGCCGCTCTCCGCCAGATAAGTTTATCACGTCACTTTCGTCTGCTGGACATCTTAAAGCTTCCATAGCAATATCAATCGCAGCATCCAAATTCCAAAGATCAGCAGAATCAATTTTGTCTTGGAGCTCTCCCATTTCAGTTGCAGTTTCATCAGAATAATTCATGGCTAAGTCATTATAACGGTCAAGAATGGCTTTTTTTTCTGAAACACCAAGCATGACATTTTCTCTTACATTAAGATTATCGTCAAGGCTTGGTTCTTGAGGCAGGTATCCAACTGTCGCTCCTTCAGCAGCCCAGGCTTCTCCTGAGAAGTCCTTATCAAAACCAGCCATAATTTTCATTAAAGTGGACTTACCAGCACCATTGGCGCCAACGACACCAATTTTTACACCTGGTAAAAACGACAATCTTATATTCTCAAAACATTTTTTTCCACCAGGATAGGTTTTGGATACTCCATCCATGTGATAAACATACTGATAGCTGGCCAAAGGTATTCTCCAATTAAATTATTTGTTTTGTCCTAACTGTTCTTGTGATCCGTGAAAAGGTTGTCTTTAATATAAATTATATAATTTGATAAATTTTTTTAGTAGGGGCAAAATGTTAGATCTTCCAAAAGTGGATAGAAGGCAAAATATTGGGCTGATTGGTGGTTCCTTCGATCCACCGCATGAGGGCCATATGCATGTTGCAAAATGGGCTTTACGCAGTTTGCCATTGGATAAGCTTTGGTGGGTAGTATCAAAACGTAATCCACTGAAAAAGCAGAGCACAACTGATTTTAAAAATAGAATAAAGAATACTCAAAAATTAGTAAAACAGCCTAAAATGCTAGTAACAGATCTTGAAGCTGTATTTGACACAGAGTTTACTGTAGATTTTCTATCTAAAGTAAAATCAGAATACCCAAAAGGTAATTTTATATGGATTATGGGTGCTGATGGTTTGAATAATTTTCATGAATGGAAGCATTGGGAAAAAATATTTGAAATGATTCCAATAGCTATCTTTGCAAGACCGAGCTATTCTGATTTTTTAACAACCGTGGCAGGAAAAAAATACAGTAAAAACCTTCTACCTGAAAACAGATCTAATCAATTAATGCAATGCAAAGCGCCTGCTTGGGCATTTTTTGATATTCCGCTAAAAAATATTTCATCAACAGAAATTAGAAATCGAAAAACCTCTTAAATTTATGTGATTTAATAAAAATGTGTAAAAGTTTTATTTATAAAAATATTACAATTTTAACTTTTATTGTGATATTTTGGTCAACAATCATTTTGCCTGTTTTTTGTGCTGAACAGATTCAGGAGTCCCTTTTTCCAGTACCTCGTCAACCAATACTTGACTCAAAAAGGCCCATAACTTTTTATCATATTTTGCATGAGCGTGGGTTAAATGCTGATATAAGTTACATTCTTATGGATTTAGAAACCAATGAGATAATTGAAGCAATTAACCCTTCTGAGTTATATCCCCTTGCTAGCGTTTCTAAAATCATAACGGCTCTCTATGGTTTAGAAATATTAGGTCCATCGTTTAATTTTGAAACAAAAATTTTGATAGATGGGTCGATTAATAACGGGGTTTTAGATGGCAACTTGATGCTTTTGGGTGGGGGAGATCCGAGTTTAACTAATGATCATTTAATGTCTTTGATAGAAGGATTATATGATGCTGGATTAAGAGAAGTTGATGGGAAGTTTATCGTTAGTGCTGGAGAAACTGTTTATCATCCATTCATTGATTCAGGGCAACCTGAGTACTTAAGTTATAATCCTAGCATCTCCGGGCTTAATATAAATTTTAATAGAGTCTTATTTGATTGGGATTATATTAATGATCAATATATTTTTAATTTAGAAGCAAAAGCTGAAATTAAAAGTACTAAAATCTCAAATATAATGATCGACGTTTTACAACCAAATGAAGCTATTCCGAAAACTCATATAAATGGTAAGGATGATAAATGGCAATTTAGCTCGACGTTTTTGAGTAAGGCGTCACAACGTTGGTTACCTGTTCGACAGCCACAAAGACATGCGGCAGAAATATTTTGGAAGTTTGCTAACGAACGTGGTATCGATCTTCCACAACCAAGTTTTCAAAATAAACTGTTGAATGGAAAAGTTTTGAAGAAGATAACTGGTGTGTCTTTAGATAAGAATGTTGGCTTGATGCTTAAATATTCAAATAATTTATTGGCAGAAGCAATTGGTTTAAAAGCCACTCAAGCATTAACGGGTGAATATAAATCCATCAAAGAATCTGCTAATGTTATGCAAAACTGGTTAAAGGAAAAGATTGGGAAAAGTAAAACAGAATTGGTTGATCATTCTGGCCTTGGCTCAAAATCTAAAATATCAGCCTATGAATTGATAAAGCTTCTAGAAATTACAGGTTGGGACGGCAATATTTTTGGATTGATGAATGATCATCAATTTAGAAAACGCAACTCTGCTATTTTGAAAAATTATACTAATGTTGTTAAAGTTAAGACAGGTTCATTGAATTTTGTGAGCAATATCGTGGGTTTTATTGAGACTAATTCAGGAAATCGTATGGCCTTTGTAATTTTAACTTCAAATATGAATGAACGAAATAAGTTAAAAAAAGAAGACCGGGATAACCCACTAAAGGCAAAGACGTGGGTCAAAAAATCACGTCAAATTCAATTAGACTTGATAGAGTATTGGTCTTTTAAGTATAATTGATTTACTTTATTAAATGGCGGGCGCGAGCCCCTCTCTCAATTGCTGCTGCCGATAATCTGTCAATGTTTAATTCATACCTGATTTCTTCTAAAAATCTTAGTTCTATTTCACCCAACCTACCATCTGAAGCCGCAACATCGCATGCAAGCGCATAAGCTGTTTCGTTTAAATGAGGTGGTAATACTGACCTAATCAATCCAAATAAAGCGTCAATTCCATCCTCTTCTTCAAATAATTCAAACACGGTTTGGGATGCTTGTTTAAGTCTGTCTAAATCATAATTCTTAAATATGGGTAAATAAGTGACAATTCGTTCAATTTTCATTAATTCAACAGTTTTTATTTTTTCATCAGAGGCAGAAACAGCTATCATCAATGTTACCAATGCGTCCTGTTCACTCATTGGTGCAGAAATATCGCTCATTGTAAGTCCTTACTCTTGTTTATTTCAATTTATTGACGTTATTGCTTGGGAGCAATAGGAAGCTGATTAATAATAGATAACATTTGATGGACAGATAATGACTAACTTACAAGAAATTGCAAAAACCTCAAAAGCTTGGCCATTTGAAGAGGCAAGGAAACTTGTAAAGCGATACAAAAATAAAGCACCAAAGACTGGTAGTGTTATCTTCGAGACTGGATATGGCCCAAGTGGACTGCCGCATATAGGTACCTTTGGCGAAGTTGCGAGAACAACAATGGTTCGCAATGCGTTTGAACAGATTTCTGATATTCCAACACGCTTGATCTGCTTTTCAGATGATTTGGATGGCATGCGAAAGATACCTGATAATGTACCAAATCCCACGGCCTTGGAGCAATATTTGCAAAAACCCCTTACAAGTGTGCCGGACCCTTTTGGCACACATGATAGCTTTGGAGATCATAACAATGCTATTTTGCGCCGATTTTTAGATACATTTGGATTCCAATATGAATTTTATTCTGCAACAGAATTTTATAAATCTGGGCAATTTGATGAGATTTTATTATCGGCTGCTAGAAATTATGATGCAATCATGGAGGTGATGTTAGCTTCGCTTCGTGAAGAACGCAGAGAAACATATAGTTGTTTTTTACCGATTTCACCAAAAAGTGGAAAAGTCTTGTATGTGCCTATGAAAAATGTCGATGGGGAAAAAGGCTTAATCACTTATTTGGATGAGGATGGGGATGAGACAACCCAATCCGTTTTGGGCGGAAGTGTAAAGCTGCAATGGAAACCAGATTTTGGTGCCAGATGGGCAGCGCTTGGAGTGGATTTTGAAATGTATGGTAAAGACCACTCAACAAATACACCTATTTATGATAAAATATGTAAAATTTTAGGTTCACCAGCACCTGAACATTTTACATATGAATTATTTCTCGATGATAAAGGAGAAAAAATTTCAAAATCTAAAGGCAATGGGTTATCAATTGATGAGTGGTTAACATATGCTAGTGCTGAAAGTCTTTCTTACTTTATGTATTTAAAGCCAAAGACAGCAAAAAGAATGCATTTTGATGTAATACCTCGAGCTGTTGATGAATATCATCAACAACTTCGCGCATTTACTGATCAGGATTTGACACAGCAATTAAATAACCCTGTCTTTCATATTCATAATGCAAAGGTGCCAAAGAGTGATATGGTTATATCCTTTTCGATGCTTTTAAATTTGGCTTCTGTTTCTTCTGCTGTAGATAAAGATGGATTATGGGGCTTTATCAAACGTTATGCTCCCGAGGCTTCTCCAGAAAATAATCCCCAATTGGACCAAGCAGCTGGGTTTGCTGTAAAATATTTTAAAGATTTTGTAATGCCAACGAGAGAATTTAGGTCACCAAGTGAAAAAGAAACAGCTGCCCTTATTGATCTTTCTAAAAGGCTTGAAGCTTGGACGGGTTCCCATGATGCGGAGTCATTGCAAACATTGGTTTTTTCTGTCGGGAAAGATCATAACTTTGATCCACTTCGGGATTGGTTTAAAGGAATATACGAGGTCTTATTTGGAGCGTCACAAGGACCAAGATTCGGTGGGTTTATAGCCCTCTATGGGATAGAAGGAACGATTTCTTTGATTGAAAAAGCTTTAAAAGGTGAATTACAAAAACCCCCTAAATGATTTTTTTGATAAATTTTATTTTCAGGCTATCTCCTGTTAGGAGGTGTTAACATGAAGACTATAATTTTTTCACTATTTTTATTAATTTGGCCAACCGCTTCTTTTGCAAGTGATACAGATACAATAGAAATCCAGGAAACGATATCGCAGCAGATTAGTTCATTTCAAGTAGACGATTTTGAGAAGGCATTTACTTTTGCATCCCCTTCAATAAAAAGTATGTTTGGGAATTCGAAAAATTTTGGTAAAATGGTACGTCGTGGTTTCCCAATGGTTTGGCGTACAAAAGGAGTCACTTACTTAGAGCTTTCTATCTTAAACGGAGATCCCGTTCAAAGGGTCATGATCACAGATATAAATGCGGAAATATTCATTCTAAATTATATTATGACTAAAACAGATAAGGGTTGGAAAATAAGGGGTGTTACGATTGATGAGCGCCCATCCACTTAAAACTGGGTTTTTCTTGTCCATCTACACTAAAACCATTAAATTTTATTAATCAGTCTTCAGTTAACGATTAATTTCACTTGACCTAACCCGACTTATTCATCATCGTCATGTTTCAATATAATAAAATTATTATTTTATAACTATATGAGGAGACAAAAATGAATAAGTCTATTTTGGCCCTAGTTTTTTCAATTTTCCTTGCTGCCCCAATATTTGCAGCAGATCTTGGAGGTAGGGTAATTTCTATAGGGTCTGATACCACATACCCACCACATGAATTTATTGAGGATGGAGTGGTAAAAGGCTTTGATGTTGATGTAGTAGCTGCGATTTGTGAGCGTATAAACTGCGTTCCAAACTGGGTAACTACAGCTTGGGATGGAATTTTTCCAGCACTTGCAAATGGTGAGTTTGACATGGTGGTTTCAGGTGTAACAATTACTGAAGAGCGTGATAAGATTGTTGATTTCTCGGATCCATATATCATTGTGCAACAAGGTATTTTAATGAGAGTTTCTGACAAAGGAGCTACAATTGATGATTTCAAAAGTGGTGCGATGAAACTTGCGTCTCAAAATGGAACCACAAATGCTGCTTTAGGGGAAGAATTAGTTGGTCGAGATAACTTAGCTTTATTCGACTCCTTCAATAATGCTGTAATTGCTGTTCAAAACGGAGATGTTGATGGTGTTATCATTGATAGCACATCTGCAGCTGCGTATGAGCAAGAGTTTGCAGGAGAACTTGCTGTAGGTATAACTGGCTTATCTTCTGATCCTCTAGGATTGGTTTTTCAAGAAGGTGACGGAATGCAGGATGACTTTAATGAAGGACTAGCAGCGATAATAGCTGATGGCACTTTACAGGAGCTAACCATCAAATGGTGGCCAAAATAAAATTGAATGTTCGTACCGGGTTTCTACTAATCCGGTACGAATTGCTATGAATGACATCAATTCAAAAGGGTATTATGCAATCAATTTTAGATAAGCTTCGTAGTATCCGCGCCAGTAATCTTATATTTCTTGCCGTTGCACCGGTATTAATCTATTTGATTTTTACATCACGAAACTACGCGCCAGCTTTATATTCAGTTTTGGGTATTGAGGAAAATGCGGGCAGTTTGTTTTTAGCATTTTTAATATTGGTAAGTTCTGGATTTACTGGTTTGGTCGCTAGCATTGCTTTGTCAAGTTCTACCAGGCCAGATCTCCTTCCAGATGTAATTAAAAACTACCGCAAAAGGGCACTATTATTTTTTTGTGTGCAGTTAGTATTACTGTTAATTTTAGTTTTTTTTAATATAACTGATAATTACGTTGTGTCAGTTGCAATAAATTCTGCTGATCCTAGAAGCGCAGAATGGATTATTATGTCTGATAAATCATTTGTTTTGGAAGAAAGCTTTCAAAACAAATTATTGCTGGACTCGAGGTGGTATTTAAAATTATTTGCTATCTTTAGTTTTCTTTCTATTGTTTTTGCCTTTTTAAGAAATGAACAACATAAGTTATTACCTCTAAAATTATTATTATTTTTATTAGTCCTCATAAATTTTTCAGGAATGTTTTACATTCTAATGATTGCGCACGCTGGCTTTGCTGTAGGAATAATGATTACCTTGAGAGCGGCATTTTTCGCATATATTGGGGCATCATTCTTAGGATTAATTTGGGCTTTACTAGTAAATTTAAAGCCTTCCAAAAGATCTTCATATGTATTTTCATTTTGTGGAGTGTTGTTAATTTTATTAGGAATTTTTTATACAACAAGACCATATGAAGAGATTGTATTAGCGGGAAACTTAGAGGGTAAGATAGGTATAGTTGCTGGTACTCCTCAATCAATAACAGACATAATCAGGTATGGAGAGTTTTTAGCTATTGAGACAGATAAACCATTTAAGATAAGATCAATGGCAACGCCAGAGCAAGCACTAAGTAGTTTGGAAAAGGGTCGCGTTTCGGCGATCGTGATTGATACAGAAAAAGTTGGTAATCTACCCATAATTTGGAGCGCAGACTATTTGTCAAGTTTTAACAAGACGATGGCAACTATTGGATACGTACTTGGTAGCCTTTCAATTTTGCTCATGGCTATTGGATTATTAACGAATGCGCATCCTTTAGCAGTATTTTCAGATTTTTTTGTGGATACGATACGAGGAATTCCAATGCTTGTTATAATTTTGTATGTTGGGCTTCCTTTAGCTGGGGCTATAAAGAGTGCTTCAGCAGGCTATATTGATATGCAGATGATGACTCGAGGAATAATTGCGATTGCAATTGGTTATTCTGCATATATGGCCGAAATATTTAGAGCAGGTATAGAAGCAATACCCAAGGGACAGATAGAAGCTGCTCGGACATTGGGATTGCGAGAGTGGCATGTTGCCAGATTTGTAATTGTGCCTCAAGCAGTAGCAATTGTATTGCCAGCCTTGGGGAATGAATTTATCGCTATGTTAAAAGACACTTCCTTGGTATCTATTCTATCTGTAAGAGATTTGACTCAGCGAATGCGAGAGTTTCAGGCGCAAAGTTTTCTTGTATTTGAACCCTTTAATTCAGCAGCATTAGTTTACTTACTTTTAACATTGATTGCAGCGTCTGGAATAAAATCCTTAGATAAAATTGTAAACAAAGGCCGCTCTGGTTGACTGGAGAGTTAAAGCAAAATAGTGCGATTTTTTCAAAAACTTGGTATGATGACAATACGACGTCTTATGCTGCTAATCATGAAATAACTTCTAATCAGACCTGCGATGTCGCTATCATTGGTGGTGGTTTGGCAGGATTATGCTTGTTACAAAATTTGATTAAGGAGGGAGTTGATGCATTATTATTGGAAGCAAATGAAATTGGCAAAAGTGCTTCTGGAAGAAATGGAGGTTTCTGCACACCCGGCTGGGCACTATCTCCAGAGGGGATAGAAAGTCTAGTTGGGTTTGAGATTGCAAATGATTTAAATCAGTTCTCCAAAGATGGATATAATTGGATGGTCAATCGGATTTGTTCAGAAAATTATCGTTCTATAGATACAAAGAAAGGTGTTCTGTCTGTATCTTGTTCAGGATCACCAGTTAACGAGTATCCCGAAAGTTTAAGGTTGATACAAAAAGATGAACTAAGAACTTTGTTAAAAAGTGATAGATACACTTTTGGAGTTTTTTCAGAAGAAGGTTATCAGTTCAATCCTTTAAATTTTTTAAATTGTTTGCAAAAAGAAATAGTTGAACTTGGAGGCCGAATTTTTACAAATTCAAAAGTTGTGTCAATGGACTATTTAAAAGATCTTTGCATTTTAAAGGTAAATAATAGTAATTTTTCGGTAAGTGCTAAAAGAATTGTTTTTGCTACAGGAGGGTATGGAGGTCGTGAAACAAGTCCAGTATCAAAAAGTATTTTACCCATTCAAACTTATATAGCTGTTACTTCACCTTTAACGATGGAGCAGAAAAAAATAATAAACTGTAATTGGGCGATTTACGATACTCGGCGTGCTGGAAATTATTATCGTATTTTACCAGATAACAGATTACTGTGGGGCCACAGCATTACAGCATTAGGTACCAAGAACACCGATAAAATAAAAAAGAATGCTTTAAAAGATATAGCAAGTATTTTTCCTGAGCTTTTAGAAGAAACTGCTCCTGGAAAAAATCTTAAGATTGATTATGCTTGGTCAGGAAATATGGCATATGCGTCACATATGATGCCATATGTTGGTCAAGTAAAACCTAATGTATATTCTTTAGTTGGATTTGGGGGTCATGGAATGAATACTGCACCAGCTGCAGCCAATATTTTAGGTGATTGGTTGACCGGATCATCTGATAAATTAAAAATATTTGAAAAGATACCATATGCGTGGAATTGGGGAATGATTGGACCCCTGGGAGCTGAAACAAAATATCTTTATCTTAAATTAATGGATAGATTTTCTGAACTGATATCGTAATAAAATATAAACAAATTTAATTAAATTTGGGGGGGGGAATTTATTAATCAAATACTTCTAGATTAAGTTTTAATTTTTTCCCTATCCAACGAGCCCCCTCTGTATGGTCCCGTTTATTATCTGTGCCAATATCCTCGTGTAATAGAATGCTTATTTTTTTACTAAATTGTTGCAGATAATTTTCTACNAAATTCTTGTTNTTNGCGTCATACATTACTTGATACATGGGAAGGGGATGTGGCCCTATNGGTTTTTCTTTTATTCTACCTAATCCACAGCCATTATCATGAAGTGTTAGACGTAAGCTCAAAGCTTCTTTTTTTTCGGTGTCATTTTCCCAATATATATGGGCATGATATTGCATATTTAAACCTCAATCGTTTTGTGTTTGATAAATCTAAAAAGCTTATTCAGTAAACTGCTCTAATTTTTAGCTATCTGGAATTAATCGTTTTCCAAATACTAGAACGTCTTCCTGTTTGGAATACTGAACACTTTCATAAAAATTGCTCACTTCGTGATTGTCTCTTCTAATGAGAAGATTTACTTTTGGACAGCCTAGATTGACTAGTTTATTTTCTATCGCCTCCACTAACATTTTCCCAAAGCCTTTTCCTTGGAGTTTTGGATGAACCGCTAGATAGTTCATGACACCACGATGACCATCATATCCACCCATAACTGTCCCAATAAGTTGATTATCGACTTCTAAAATAATAAAAAGTTCATTTCCAACCCCGTTTTTGCGATCTATATCTTTGTTTGGATCGTTCCATGGGCGTGTCAATTTGCAAGTTTTCCATAAGCTAATCACTTGCTCTCTATCTTTATCTTGATACGTGCGAATTCTTATCATAATGCCTCTATTTCCTAATTTTCTCTAATGGTTATGTTCTCAAAAATTAACTCAAGAATAATTTATCGAATAAACCTTTTCGATCTAAATTATATAGCTCCATGCAATCGCCAATATGTTCACCATTTAAAAATACTTGTGGAAAGGTATGTCGATTTGATTTTTCTAACATTGCTTGTTTGAGTTGAGGATTAGCTCCCACATCAATCTCAATGAAACTAATATTCTTATTATTAAGTAATCTTTTTACCATTGAGCAGAACCCACACCAGGGTTTCGTATACACTTCTACAGTATTCATTCCAAAAGGCCCCTTTAATTTCTTCATCAACGCTAACAATTCAATAACACTATAAATATGTTTTACTGTTTATCTTTTTGATCTACACCAGCATAATCTACCACCGCGTCAATCGATGCCAATTACTATTGTAATAATACTGGCAATTTGGTTGGACCACGAAAGCCAAACCCATGCCAAATTACAGAGGATAAATCTGGAATTTTCATATTTGGAAATCTATCAAATAACATTGGCAACATAACTTTTGCCACTGCCCTACGCGCTACATGTGTTCCTTGACAGAAATGAGGGCCATTGCCAAATGCTTGATGTGAATTTGTTTCGCGATAGACGTTGAACAGCTCTCCATCCTCAAATAAATCCTCATCCCAGTTTGCACTAGCTTGGATGGTCATCAGAGTATCACCTTTTGGAATTAAACAACCTCTAATCTCTGAATCTTTTTTTGCTACACGTGATGATACTTGAATTGGCGCCACCCATCTAATGCCTTCTTCGAAGGCCTTAACCCAGTCTTCTTGGCGTTTAACTTCCTCTAGTTGATCTGGGTTTGAGAGCAATCCATATATGGTTGTATTCAATGCATCACGTGGTTCATTAATTCCCCCACCAATTGCAATCTTAATATTAGCATACATTTGCTTTTCTGGAATTGGATCATCAGCATTTAACATAACCGAAAAAGCAGAATTATTTGGATGTTTCCGATAACGATTTTGTAATCCATCAAGTAAATGGTGGATTGCTTCATTAGCACGGTCTGCACGTTCAAAAGGTCCAGGCAGCCAACCAAAATTTCCAGCGCCATTAATTAAAGCGTGAGACCACTCAATCAACTCCTCATCTGATGCATCCTCTATACCTAATAAAAACGCTAATCCGCGTGCTGCATAGGGCCCAGATAACACATGAAAAAGATCTACAATTTCACCATGCAATAATCGACTAACATAAGACTCAGCTATCTGTTCATAACGAGGCATCCAGTCATTTTGTATAACTTTTGGAGCATACGCAGGCGCCATAGCCATGCGATCACGCATATGGTCGCTTCCATCTTTTCTCATTAAAGTATGTGCCCAAAAAGCACGTTTCATTGGTGTATTACGATCATCCGAACTACACAAATCCGGATTGTCTTTAACATATTTTGTATCTTCAGCTTTTGTCAGGAAAGTACGGCCCACTGATTTAATTCTAGCAACAGGTGCTTGGTTACGTAGGCGTTGGTAAATAGGATAAGGATCAGAATTCAGTTGGTTGAT
>NYTF01000048.1 GCA_002683355.1 Paracoccaceae bacterium
CCTTTTTCAATTCTCATTACCCCTAAGGCTTCTGTTCCATAAGGCGTTACATCAAACTCTTTTCCAGCCTCCATTAGCTGTCTTATCAAGCCATCACCATACCTTGTAGGAATAGCTAATTCATAAGCCAATTCGCCCGAAAAGCTGATACGAAAAAGTCTAGCTTGAATACCATTACAGACAGTAATTTCTCTACATCCCATAAACGGGAATTTTTCATTGGAAATATCGTATTCATTATCGATAACTTTTTCTAATAATCTCCTTGAATTAGGGCCAGCTACAGCAAATTGCGCCCATGCATCTGTGGTCGAAATAATGTGCACGTCCATATCTGGACATAAACACTGTCTAACAAATTCTAAACGCCTAAAAACTAAAACGGCATTAGCAGTTGTCGTTGTCATTATAAAATGGTTCTTACTTATTCTCGCTGTTGTTCCATCATCATATGCAATACCATCCTCCCGTAACATTAAGCCATATCGCACTTTGCCAACTGGTAGCTTTCCAAAAGCATTAGTATAAACAATATTCAGAAAATCCGCCGAATCTTTTCCTTGAATATCAATTTTCCCTAAAGTTGTTACATCACATACTCCAACTGAATTTCTTGTAGAAACAACCTCTCTGTCTACAGTCTCACGCCAGGTTTTTTCTCCTTTTTTGGGAAACCATTGAGCCCTTAACCAGTTTCCAACTTCAACAAAAACAGCACCTTGTTCTTCAGACCACTTGTGGCTTGGGGTTAATCTATATGGCCTAAAATCTTTACCTCGAGACCTTCCAGCCAATGCGCCAAGTGGGATAGGCGTATAGGGAGGGCGAAAAATAGTAGTTCCAGTATCTTGAATTGTTTTCCCAGTACACTCTGCCATAATAGCTAAGCCTAAAATATTTGATGTCTTACCCTGATCTGTAGCCATGCCCATTGTCGTATATCTTTTCATATGCTCAACAGATCTAAACCCCTCAGCAAAGCTTTGCTTTATGTCCTTCACAGTCACATCATTTTGAAAATCAACCCACCCTCTTTTCTTAGATTCTTTGACATACCAAAAAGCCGATGACTCATAGGAGTCATCTGAAGAAGAAGGAACGACAATCTTGCTCTTTTTAAAATCAAGATCTGTAAGAACAATGTTTGCTACTTTTAAACTTTCTCTCAATGCTGCTTGTAAATTGAAAGAACCATTAGCTGAACCTGAAACAACCATATTTTTTGGTAAATTTTCACCTGGAGTAAAAGCGTTTAAAGTTGAATCCCATTTTGGCCTTCCCCCTTGATGACAAGTTAAGTGAACATTTGGGCTCCATCCACCGGATACAGCCAAACAATCGCAAGTTATTGATTGACCATTTGAGAGGATTATTCTTTTTATTCTTTTCCGCCCAGTAGTATTAATAATTTTGCTACCCATAATTACTAATGTACCAGGTATATTCTCAACTGGTTCACAGTTTCTACTATCAATTACGGCGGCAACTTCTAGCCCTCTATCTGCTAAAACCTTTGCCGTAGCCCAACCATCATCATTATTAGTAAAAATTGCTGTTTGTCTTCCAGGCAATACACCCCATCGATTAACGTAGCTTCTTACAGAACTAGCCGTCATAATACCAGGTCGATCATTGTTCCCAAACGCAATTGGTCTTTCTATCGCTCCAGCAGCTAAAATACTTTTTTTCGAATATATTTTCCATAAAATTTGACGTGGTCTTCCTTCTGAACTTTCCAAATGGTCTGTGCATCGTTCTAAAGCCCCAAAGATTCCATGATCATAAGAGCCATAAATTGTAGTCCTATTCATTATTCTAACATTTTTTAAAGATGATAATTCCTGAATTGCTTTTAGCGCCCAATCCGAACCCAACATTTCATCAATTTCAAAAAGTTCAGAGTTCAATCGACCACCCATAAGGAAATCTTCATCGGCTAAAATAACTTTTGCTCCAGATTTTCCAGCCGCCAAAGCTGCTAAAAGTCCAGCTGGGCCAGCTCCCACAATCAAAATATCACAATGCAAAAAGCCTTTGTCATAACAATCTGGATCTTCCAATTTTGCTAATGAGCCCAAACCTGCTGACTTACGAATAATTGGTTCATAAAGCTTTTCCCAAAAAGCTGCAGGCCACATAAAAGTTTTATAATAGAAACCTGCACCAACAAAAGGCGATAAAAATAAATCAGTAGCTGCCATTAAATCAAAATTTAGGGGTCCTTTATGGTTTTGACTTGCAGCGTCTAGCCTATTGAATAGTTCAATCACTGTGGCTCTAGTATTTGGTTCTTTGAATGCACCTTTTCGTAGTTCGACTAAGGCATTTGGCTCCTCCGATCCACTTGTGAAAATCCCTCTAGGCCTATGATATTTAAAAGAACGGCCAACCAATCTTATACCNTTGGCCAACAATGCTGATGCCAAAGTATCACCTTTNTAACCTTGCAAGCTTTTTCCATTAAAGGAAAAATTCATAGTTTCTTTACGATTAATTAATCCACCACTTATCCTATCCACTTGTGTCATTTAGTTCGCCCCATTGATCGCGCGACATCACGTGCCAGCTCAACACTTGTGATTTCGTGGGTAATGGTATTTCTCGTTACAACAAGCCAACTTCGATCTCCTTGCTCGTGATACCAAAGTTCTTTCATNGGACCTGCAATATTGGCTCTTAAATATTGATATTCATAAAATAATTGTGCGGCCTCCTCCACTGACGGATCAGGTCTGTTAATCAATGATGAATCACCNAGATAAACAAATTCTGATGCGTCACGTGGTCCAAGTATTGGATGATCTATTATCATTTTATCCCTCTAGTGCAGATTTGGTTGAGCACCCACGCCCTTTTCATCAAATTGAGAACCTGATCTAAAACGATCCAGACGCATTTGTTTTGATAGAGAATGAGATTGGTCAGTCGCGAGTAAATGNGCATAACAAAAACCACTTGCAGGAGTCGCTTTAAATCCTCCGTAACACCATCCACCATTAAAATATAACCCATCAATATGAGTCTTATCGATAAAGGGCGAGCCATCCATGGACATATCCATAATACCACCCCAGCTCCTTAATAATCGTGCTCTTCCAATCATTGGCATGATAGCCATTCCGCCTTCCACAACATCTTCAATAACTGGTAGATTGCCCCTTTGAGCGTAAGAATTGTAACCATCTATGTCACCGCCAAATACCAATCCACCTTTGTCTGACTGGCTAACATAAAAATGGCCAGCTCCAAACGTTACAACACCTGGGATAATAGGCTTTAGCCCTTCCGATACAAAAGCCTGCAAAACATGGCTTTCGATTGGTAAGCGCATTCCAGCTTTNNCTGCCAAAACTCCTGAAGACCCTGCCACGCACATNCCCACTTTTTTNGACTTTACGTTGCCAAGAGTGGTTTCCACACCTATGCACCTACCATTTTCGATTTGAAATCCAGTAACTTCACAATTTTGAATAATATCAACACCACGAGANTCAGCACCTCTTGCANAACCCCAGGCGACAGCATCATGCCGTACAGATCCGCCCCTAGGTTGCCAAATACCACCTTTAATTGGAAAGCGAGCATTATCAAAATCTAATAAGGGACACATTCTCTCGACACCAGCCCTATCTAATAAAACTGCGCCAGAATTTGTTAAATGCATTGCATTTCCACGTCTGGCATAAGCATCATGCTGACCATCAGAATGCGATAAGTTTAGAATTCCTCTTTGACTTACCATCGCGTTATAATTAAAATCTTGCTCCAAGCCTTCCCATAATTGCATTGATTTTTCGTAAAACGGCTGATTGCCTGGTAACATATAATTTGAACGAATTATCGTTGTATTTCTTCCTATATTACCAGACCCAACCCAACCTTTTTCCAAAACAGCCACATTCACAATTCCATGCTCTTTCGCTAAATAATAAGCTGTTGCTAAGCCGTGTCCTCCAGCTCCAATTATGATAACGTCATATTCTTTTTTTAACATTGGCTCTCGCCAATGAGGTTTCCAACCTTTATTTCCGGTAAGCCCTTCTTTTAAAATTTTAAAAGCTGAAAAACCCATTCGTAAACCTCTCAATCTCTTCTCATGTATAAAAAGTAAACAACATATAGACTTTATTAAAAAAGACTGAAATTGTAGAAAAATGGACAGCAACTCAAAAAAAAATCCATATAGTATTGGCCTTTTACTAACTGAAGGATTTGCTCTCATGTCTTATGCTAGTCTTGTTGAGCCAATAAGAGCCGCTAACCTATTAGCTGGCAAAGAACTTTATAAAATTACTNATATTGCTGTTCAAAGTAGTAGAATTAAAAGCTCAAGTGGTGCAATAATTCCAACCAAGGATGCTACATCAGATGTATTTGATCTCGTATTAGTTATAACTGGTGGAGATCCAAAAAAAATAGAAAGCACTGCTCTATTCGATACCTTAAGAAGATTATCAAGGTCCAAAACAATAGTTGGGGGAATATCCGGTGGGCCTTATTTATTAGCAGCAGCTGGATTAATGCATGGTTATCGAATGACTGTGCATTGGGAACATGCGCCTGCCATGCAGGAAAGATGGCCTGAATTGTTACTAGAGAGATCATTATACATATTCGATAGGAAGCGTGTTACTTGTGCTGGAGGTACTGCTCCTTTAGATCTAATGCATTCTTTAATCACTGAGCATCATGGGCACTCTTTTGCTAGAAAAGTAAGTGATTGGTTTATGCACACAGATTTTCGTCCAGCAGCTGGGCCACAGAGGGCTGGCTTAGTAGAAAGAATTGGAGTTACAGATCAAGCTATCTTGAATGCAATTGAAGCGATGGAAAATCATATTTCTGACCCTTTAAACTTGCAAGACCTATCCCGAATCNCCCAGGTTGGAGAACGCCAATTAAACCGTTTGTTTAAAAATAAATTAAATATTTCTACAATGGGCTATTACCGAGGCCTCCGTCTCGACTTAGCGCAAAATCTTTTAAGAAACTCTTCTTTATCTGTAACTGAGATTTCTCTGGCTACAGGATTTTCTGGGTCTGCCCATTTTTCTAGCTGTTATTCTCAGAAATTTGGTGGCCCTCCATCGTCACAAAGACGCTAGAAAGGGTTTTTTGGATATAATACTTCCATTAAATAAAGTCCCTCAGGAGGGCTTACGGGTCCACATAATGATCTATCTTTAGCCTCAAGAGCAGTTTTTACATCCTCAGGCGTTAGCATACCAGATCCAACTTTTTCTAGAGTTCCTACTAGACTTCTAACTTGATTATGTAAAAAACTTGGAGCCATAAATTCAAACTGATATTCATGCCCATAACTAGAATTTAACTTTGATATTTTGATATTTTTAATTGTTTTTATTGGTGATTTACTTTGGCAACTAGTCGATCTGAAAGTTGTAAAGTCATGCTTGCCAATGAGGCATTCTCTTGCTTTCAACATCGATCGCAAATTCAATTTATATTTTACGTGCCATGCGAGACCAGAATCTAAAATAAGCGGTGGCCGTCTAGAAATTAATCTAAATAAGTAATTACGTTGAATAGCTGAAAAACGAGCATGAAAATCACTTGCCACAAGAGATATATCTAAAACCGCTATTTTATGGGGTTTTAAATGAAAATTTAGCGCTTCTTTAAGTCTAAATTTTTCCCAATTTTTGGNTAAATCACAGTGTGCTACTTGTCCACAGCTGTGAACCCCCGCATCAGTCCGACCCGCTCCAAAAATTGAAGATACTTCAGGATCTAATTTTCGTAATGCTTTTTCTATTTCACCCTGTACAGTAATATGATCCTTTTGGCGTTGCCAGCCAGCAAATCCATTTCCATTATATTCTATTTTAAAAGCATATCTTGGCATATTAACTTATTAAGGGCGCATTTAAGTTGTGCCAAGAGCTTCTTATCAATATTCGTGCATTTTCGAAAAGAATATGCGCCTTTACGCAACGCAACACTTCGTTTATAAAACAGCATGCGGTCAATATTGGACTTATATATTCGAATTATTTCACCAATACTTTGTTAGAAGTATTGTGCGGAAGCGTTTGACTGGACGCACAACATCTTGAAACTTTAAATATTTATCGGAGCCTTAATTAATGTGTGCAGAAAAGTCAGAACCTAAGGTGGACTACAAAGACACCTTAACTTTACCCAATACAGACTTTCCAATGAGNGCTGGCTTACCTTTAAGAGAGCCAAATTGGCTAGAGCATTGGAAAAAACTTAATATATATCAGACATTAAGGACAAAGCCCGATAGAAAAAAATTTATTTTACATGATGGNCCTCCTTATGCAAATGGCAATCTTCATATTGGTCATGCATTAAATAAAATCCTTAAAGATATGGTGGTGCGGTCACAACAAATGTTGGGAAACAATGCGCCTTATGTCCCGGGTTGGGATTGCCATGGCCTTCCAATCGAATGGAAAATTGAAGAGAAATATCGTCAACAAGGCAAAAATAAGGACGATGTTCCGATTATAGATTTTAGACAAGAGTGCAGAAACTTTGCATCAAAATGGGTTGAAATTCAAAAGGAAGAGTTCAAACGCTTAGGTGTAATTGGAGATTGGGATGATCCTTATTTAACTATGGATTATTCTGCAGAAGCAGTCATTGCCGAAGAATTTCAAAAATTCCTAATGAATGGGGCTTTATTTCAAGGTTCAAAACCGGTCATGTGGTCTCCTGTTGAAAAAACAGCTTTAGCCGAAGCAGAAATTGAATACCATGATCACAAATCTGATACCATATGGGTGCCGTTTAAAGTGATTACTGGCTCTAAAGAATTAGAAAATGCTAAGATTGTTATCTGGACCACAACTCCTTGGACCATCCCTTCTAATAAGGCGATTGCCTTNAGCAAGAACATTTCTTATGGCGTNTATTCTGTAAAAGAAACTCTTGAGGAAAGCTGGACTAAGCCAAACGATTTGTATGTCATTGCTGATAACCTGGCTGAAGAAACTTTNACAAAAGCTAGAGTGACGAAGTTTAAAAAAGTACATAACGTAAATAATGATACACTAGAGCATGCAATCTGTTCCCACCCTTTTCGAGGNTTACAAGGTGCAGATGGGTTTTGGGATTACGATGTTCCAATTATTGAGGGTGATCATGTAACTGAAGAGGCTGGTACTGGTTTCGTACATACCGCACCTTCTCATGGTGCCGATGACTATGAATGCTTTGTTAAACGAGGCTGGATTGACCAACTTACTCATAATATTGGTGAAGCTAGTGAATTTCTTGCACATGTGCCTTTCTTTGCAGATTTAAAAGTATTTAATCATAAAGGGAAAGAAGCTGATGCTAATAAAGCGGTTATTACTAAGCTTGTTGAAGCTGATGGTTTAATAGCAAGGGGGCGTTTAATTCATAGCTATCCCCATTCATGGCGATCAAAGGCACCAGTAATTTTCAGGAATACGCCTCAGTGGTTTGCCGCTATTGATAAAAAAATTGGTGGTGACAATACCTATGGTGAAACCATTCGTGAAAGAGCACTAAACTCGATTAATAAACTGGTCAAATGGACTCCAATTACTGGACAAAACCGCCTCAGATCTATGATAGAAAGTAGACCAGACTGGGTTTTATCGCGGCAGCGTGCTTGGGGGGTTCCTTTAACTTGTTTTATTAAGAAAGGAGCAGACCCATCAGATAGCACCTTCATCCTTAAGGACGAAAAAGTTAATGAACGAATAATTGAGGCTTTCAAAGCTGAGGGAGCAGACGCGTGGTATAAGAAAGGAGCAAAAAAACGATTTCTTGGAAAAAATTACAACCCTGAGGAATGGGATCAAGTTTTTGATATTTTAGACGTATGGTTTGATAGTGGGTCAACACATGCATTTGTTTTGCGTGACAGAACTGACGGCCCTTCAGATGGATTAGCTAACCTCTATCTTGAAGGAACTGATCAGCATCGCGGTTGGTTTCATTCTTCTATGCTTCAAGCCTGTGGTACAAAAGGTCGAGCCCCATATCATGGTGTTCTCACTCATGGTTTTACACTAGATGAAAAAGGCATAAAAATGTCTAAATCAATTGGTAATACGACCTCCCCAGAGCAAGTGGTAAATCAATATGGTGCGGATGTCTTGAGGTTATGGGTTGCCCAAGCAGATTACACATCGGANTTAAGAATAGGTCCAGAAATATTAAAAAATGTTGCTGACAGTTATCGTAGATTAAGAAATACGATGCGTTTTATTCTTGGCAATCTTAATGATTTTCAAGCATCTGATAGAGTAGAATTCAAGGATATGCCCGAACTGGAGCAATGGATTTTAAATAAAGTAGCAATCTTAGATGAAACAGTGCGAGAAGGGTACTCGAATTATGATTTTCAACATGTTTTTCAACAACTATTCCAATTTTGTACAGTCGAACTAAGCACGATATATTTCGACATTAGAAANGATGCACTTTATTGCAATTCAAAAACTGACTTAACCCGAAGGTCGTCGAGGACAGTATTAGACATACTTTTTGAAAGACTGACAACTTGGTTAGCCCCNATACTTGTTTTTACGATGGAAGACGTTTGGCTTAATCGCTTTAAAACGGAGGACACATCAGTTCACTTGGAAGATATACCTGAGACTCCCAATCAGTGGCTGAACCCAGAGCTTGATAAAAAGTGGAAAATAATCAAGTCCGCCAGACGAGTGGTAACAGGAGCAATCGAAATAGAGCGTAAAGAAAAAAATATAGGGGCTTCTTTAGAAGCCGCACCAACCGTGTTTATTGAAAATNCTGAAAATTTTGAAATAATTAAGAACCAAAACTTTGCAGATATTTGTATAACATCTCACATAACAATAATTAATAAATCTGCACCAAAAAATGCTTTTACAATTGAAGATACGCCAGGGATTGGTGTTGTATTTAAGAAAGCAGATGGAATGAAATGTGAAAGATGTTGGAAAATTCTTGAGCAAATCAAGTCAAACTCAGAAGAATATTTGTGCGATAGGTGNGCAAATGCTCTGATNTCAAAATAATATTTATAAANTGAACAAAATANTNNGCTNGTATGTTTATTTCATGGCATAAGTAATAATTTTATTATGCCATTGCATATACGGCANAGCCATGAATTAATATTCTCGATGTCATTATTTATCTTTATCACAATACTCTGCGCAGCNCTATTGCACGCAAGTTGGAATGCTTTGGTTAAAAACAGTGATGACAAGATTCAAGGCATGCTAGTTTTGACTCTCACACATGGATTTTTAGGTTTAATTTTNGCTTACTTCACACAAGTACCAAGGATTGAAGCATGGCCCTGGTTATTAGCTTCAGTATTTTTTCACGTTATTTATCAGTGCCTTCTCGCATTAGCATACAATTATGGAAATCTAAGTCGAGTATATCCTATCGCTCGCGGAACTGCTCCCTTCATCGTCTTGTTGGTCTCACTTTTTTTTCTAGATAGCGCTCTTGTAAAAGAAGAAATAATTGGAATTATAATTTTAGGCTTTGGTTTATTAATGATGACGCAGGGGGTCTTTTCTAATCATGAAAATTTGAGGTTACTGCCATTTGCTTTGGGATCTGCAATTGCTACCGCAGGTTATACTTTATCTGATGGTCTAGGAGCCAGAATTTCTGAAAATGCTACNTCATATATCTCCTGGTTGTTCATTTTGACAGTTCCTATCTTCATACCCACCGCGATAGCACTTAAAGGAATAAGTGTGATTAATATTCCAATGAAAACCTGGAAAATTGGATTAGCTGCTGGTTTATTTTCTTTCTTTTCATATTGGGTTGCCATTTGGGCTATGACCAAAGCACCAATACCNTTGGTTGCAGCTCTTCGAGAAACATCTATTTTATTTGCAGTTCTGATCGGCATTTTTATTTTCAAAGAACAAGTTACAAAACAAAAAGTAATTGCGGCTTTTTTTATTTTATGTGGCTTAATTATTATGCGTGTNAAACTGTAAATTCAGACGTTACTTCTAATAATTTGAGATGATTAGAATTTTGTGCTTTTCTTTTAACAACAATTTTACTATACGCCATCATTCCTCACACTTTTGAGGGTAAATGAAACAGCCTTGCTGGACGACATCCTGGCTTGAGCACAAAAAGAGGAGATAGGGATGTCGATAACTGCTGAAAAAAAAGCTGACGTTTTGAAAGAATTCGCAACTAAAGAGGGCGATACAGGCTCCCCTGAAGTCCAAATAGCAATACTGTCTTCAAGGATAGAAACCTTAACCGAACACTTTAAGACACACAAAAAAGATAATCACTCCCGACGAGGCCTTTTAAAATTGGTAGCGTTGAGACGGAAATTACTGGATTATACTCGCAGCAAGTCAGAAGATCGATACAAGGATCTAATCAAAAGACTTGGCTTGCGCAGGTAGATTAAAAATACTTATTCATAATTTATATAAAATTAGATACAGATTAGCTAAATTAAGTCGATTTAGATTAAATTAGCTCAAAGTATTAACTATAGGTGCCTGAACCTCAGGCCAAAGATTGCTCTAAACGGTAGGCCTTCCGAATATAGCATGATAATAATTAAATAGAGGCCACAAGCCTAATGGCTTGTCCGACCGTGAGATCTGATGAAATCATAGATCCACTTGAATAGGAAATAAAATGTTTAATGAAGTAAAAAAAACAATAAAATGGGGTGAGGAAACTCTTACTCTCGAAACTGGTAAAATTGCCAGGCAAGCAGACTCATGTGTTTTAGCGACACTAGGAGAAACAACTGTGATGGCCGCTGTCACTTTTGCAAAAAAAGAAAAGCCAGGCCAGGATTTTTTCCCTCTTACTGTGCACTACCAAGAGAAATATTATGCCGCTGGTAAAATTCCAGGTGGGTTTTTCAAACGTGAGGCACGGCCCTCTGAAAAAGAAACTTTAACTGCAAGGTTGATAGATAGGCCAATTAGACCATTGTTCGTACCGGGTTTTAAAAACGAGGTTTTGGTTATGAATACGGTCTTATCCCATGATTTAATAAACGACCCAGATATCGTCGCTATGATTGCCACCTCTGCGGCTCTAACTCTATCTGGAGCCCCATTTATGGGGCCAATAGCTGGGGCCAGGGTTGGTTTTTCAAACGGCGAATACACTCTCAACCCCGAAGTCTCAGATATGGACAATTTAAGATTAAACCCAGAACAACGCCTAGACTTGGTCGTTGCGGGAACAAAAGAAGCTGTCATGATGGTAGAGTCTGAAGCTTATGAATTGTCTGAAACAGAAATGCTAGGTGCAGTAAAATTTGGACATGAAAAATTACAACCGGTTATAGATCTAATTATCGACTTGGCAGAAGATGCTGCCAAAGAACCGATGGATTTTTCCGAGCCTGATTATAAAGAAATTTATTCTGATGTGGAAAAAGTTGGAAAAAAGATTATGACCAAAGCCTTTTCTTTCACAGATAAACAACAACGTACAACTGCAGTTTCAGACGCAAGATCAATGATAATAGATCAGTTAACAGAAGAAAATCAAACAAATCCTTTACTAGGGTCTGCGATGAAAAAGCTCGAAAGCAACATTGTGCGAGGTGCTGTTATAAAGAGTGGCAAAAGGATCGATGGTCGTGATAGTGCGACTGTTAGGCCGATTATTTCAGAAACAGGTTTTCTTCCAAGAACCCATGGGTCAGCATTATTCACAAGAGGTGAAACCCAAGGGTTAGTAATAACAACTTTGGGCACAGGAGATGATGAGCAAATTATAGATGCCTTACACTTAAATTCACGGGCTAACTTTATGTTGCACTATAACTTTCCACCATATTCAGTTGGAGAAGCAGGTAGAGTTGGGCCTCCTGGACGAAGAGAAATTGGCCATGGAAAATTAGCTTGGCGCGCACTTCAAGCCGTTTTACCCGCCCCAACCGATTTTCCTTATACAGTGCGTGTTGTGTCTGAGATAACAGAGTCAAATGGCTCATCTTCTATGGCATCTGTTTGTGGAGCGTCTTTATCAATGATGGACGCTGGTGTACCGTTAAAAGCGCCTGTAGCTGGTGTGGCAATGGGATTAATCTTGGAAGAGAGTGGTAAATTTGCGGTGCTAACCGATATTCTTGGTGATGAAGATCATTTAGGCGATATGGACTTTAAAGTTGCTGGCACTGAATCAGGTATTACGTCTCTTCAAATGGATATCAAAGTTGCTGGGATCACTCCAGAAATTATGGAGCAAGCTCTCGATCAAGCTAGAGATGGTAGAATCCATATACTTAATGAGATGTCAAATGCCATTTCAGAAACACAAGATTTTTCTGTTCACGCTCCAAGAATAGAGACGATGAATGTCCCAACAGATAAAATTAGGGAGGTTATCGGATCCGGTGGAAAGGTAATAAGAGAGATAGTTGAGGTTTCAGGTGCGAAAGTAGATATCAATGATGAAGGCATAATTAAAATTGCTAGCCCAAATGGTGAAGCCATTAAAAAAGCTTACGATATGATTTATGCAATTGTTGCAGAACCAGAAGTTGGTACGATTTATACAGGTAAAGTCGTTAAATTAATGGACTTTGGTGCTTTTGTTAATTTCTTTGGTAAACGAGATGGGTTGGTGCATATTAGCCAAATTGAAAATCGACGTTTGAGCCATCCATCAGACGTTTTAAAAGAAGGTCAGGAAGTTAAAGTGAAACTTCTGGGCTTTGACGATCGTGGAAAAACAAAACTAGCCATGAAAATGGTTGATCAAGAAACAGGAAAAGAAATAAAACAAGAAGTTGACGACAAATAAAATTTCTTATTAGATTCGCTTGTGTGTTTCTTTATTGATAATTTTTCAAAAAGATCGCACAAGCAATTTGTCTTAGACAATAGCAGAAAAAACGATGGAAATCATTTAAAGATATTAAAAATATAAACTAATTTTTATAAAATTATTGTAAGAGGTTGCACAGATGTTAGACAAACGTTCATTCTATATAAACGGCTCATGGGTTGAGCCACAAATAACAAATGATTTTAATGTAATTGACCCTTCTACAGAAGAACCATGTGCTGTTATTTCATTGGGTTCTGAAGCAGATACTAATAAAGCAGTCGATGCCGCAAGGTCTGCTTTTGAGGGCTGGATGTTTACACCAAAAAATGACCGCCTTAAATTAATAGAAAATATTTTGGAAGAATATCAAAAAAGAGCGGAAGATATGGCCAAAGCCATTAGCCTTGAAATGGGTGCGCCAATTGAAATGGCTCGACAGCAACAAGTTGGGACGGGGCTAAGTCACATTAAGGGTTTCATAAATGTTTTCAAAGATTTTGAGTTTGATCAAAATCTTAACGATAGCACACCCAATGATAAAATTCTTTATGAACCAGTAGGAGTATGTGGCTTAATAACTCCTTGGAACTGGCCAATGAACCAAGTAACATTAAAAGCAATNCCTGCCCTNGCNGCAGGATGTACAATGATACTTAAACCTTCAGAGGTTGCNCCACTTTCTTCAATCGTTTTTTCAGAAATAGTGCATGAAGCCGGTTGTCCAGCTGGTGTTTTTAATATGGTTAATGGTGATGGTGTTGGAGTAGGCTCTCAACTTTCAGCACATCCAGACATTGATATGATAAGCTTTACTGGTTCAACTCGAGCCGGGATTGCTATATCGAAAGCAGCTGCAGATACTTTAAAACGTGTGACCCTTGANCTTGGTGGCAAGGGTGCAAATCTTATCTTTGCTGATGCAAACGAAAAGGCTGTAAAAAATGGAGTACTCCGGGTGATGAATAATTCTGGCCAATCCTGTAATGCTCCCACACGGATGATTGTAGAGAAATCAATGTATGAAAAAGCTGTATCAATCGCGGCTGAAGCTGCAAACTCAGTTAAAGTTTCATCAGGACATGAAACAGGTCGCCATATCGGCCCAGTAGTTTCTAAAGTACAATTCGATAAGATACAAAACTTGATTGATAANGGTATAGAAGAAGGCGCCAAATTAGTTGCTGGTGGACCCGGCAGACCCGAAGGATTAAATCGTGGTTATTATGTTAAACCTACAGTATTTGCTGATGTTACTCAAGATATGACCATCTATCATGAAGAAATATTTGGGCCAGTACTCTCAATAATGCCTTTTGATAGTGAAGATCATGCCGTGGAATTGGCGAATGATACAAATTATGGGTTAACCAATTATGTCCAATCTGAGGATGATGCAAAGCGTAACCGGGTAGCAAGACGTTTACGATCTGGCATGGTNGAAATGAATGGCTTGCCAAGAAGCTCTGGCTCNCCATTTGGTGGGTACAAGCAGTCTGGCAATGGTAGGGAAGGTGGAATCTGGGGACTAGAAGACTTTTTAGAGGTTAAATCAGTGTCTGGGTGGTCTAATTAACAAGGTCATAAATCTCGGGTTTTTTTCGCCCCTAAATACAAGATGTTCGCGTATTCTTTATTTATTCGATCTCTTGCAATAACCTGCGCCTCTTCCATGTTACTTTTTGGTCTTTGCAGCAAATCAAAGTGACCAAAAGTATCTATACCTCTGACCAATTGCGCCGAACCACGACCATGAATACTCTTCACATTGGTTGGTATGTAGGTCTGAATCGCAAAACCAATCCGTCGATGNTCGCTTCGGTTTGGTTGTGAACCATGGATAACAGTAGGGCAGTGAAATGATGCCTGACCGGGTCTAAGAGGGGTTTCAACAGCTTTTCCAGCATCTACATTCTGAACTTCCTGACCACGAGTTAAGATATTATCTTTCCCAAATGTATCTTTATGCGCAAGCATTTTTTTNTGACTTCCTGGAATCATNGACATGCATCCGCTTTCACCATTAGCTTCTGACAAAGCAACCCAAGCAGTTATACCTATATTCTCGCTCAAGCCCATATATTTTCCATCCTGATGCCAACTGACAAAGCCTGGATCCCTTGGCTCTTTAATAAATAAGGTCGAAGCGTAAGCTAAAATATTTGGACCAAGAATATCCTCCACTGCATCTAATAAATTTTTATTGTGAACAATACTGTCAAGAAATTCAAAATTTAAATGCGCATTGTTTCTTGCTGAGGCGCTGAAAGCCTCTGGCCACATTTTTTCAGCACCTTCCAATTTATCTTTTAACTCTAATGCCTCGTTAATCGAAAATACACTTATAGGTGACAAAAATCCATCTGTATGAAATTTTTCTACCTGATTATCAGACAAACATTTTCCCATTTTATATTTAATCTCCATGTAACTAATCAATTGGCATTATATAGATTTCACTAACAGATTAGACGTAACACTGACAGACGGCAAACCCAATATCCTGATCTCTGTGGTCAGTGGAATTAAACAGAGCCACNTGATTTCAATCCTTTAACAGCCTGAACACAACTCGTAAAGTTGCCGAGCGAATGAGCTTCTGGTATTGCAATTAAAAGAAAAGCCAGTTTTATTGATCGACAATTAAACCAAAGGTAAACATCGTAACAAAAGGCTGACTATGAAGCTCTACTTTGAAATGTGGAAACCGTTATTGATATTAACCTTCTTTTTTTTTACTGGTTGTTCAATATCTGACTACCCTTCTACTATAACCCCAGCACAACCAATCGGAGATTTTAAATTAGGCCATTTAGTAGTAAAGGCCGAAGCCGCACAGAAGGGGTTTTTTAGCCGAAACGCCTCAAAAACAGTATTAGAAGAAACGTTAAAGAAAAAATTGTCAAAATCTTTNGTTAATCAAAATGGCGAGCACTTTTTTCATATTTCCGTAGTTGTGAGCGGTTATGTTCTAGCTCAACCCGGTATACCTATACTGTTATCCCCAAAGTCAGTACTAATATTAGATGTTTTTCTTTTTGACGATCAAACTCAAGAGAAAGTCTTTGAAAAACCAACTCGCTTTACGATATTTGAGTCATTTAGTACCGATACTCTTTTGGGAACTGGCTTAACCTTAACAGCGGAAGAGCAACTAGATGACTTAACCACAATAGCCGTATATAAAATTAGTAATTGGTTGGCAAAAAACAAAGAAGTTTTCAACAAATAATTATAATCATATAGACTTGATTTTTTTATAGAAACTAAGTAGGACGCAGCCGTCAATTATTATTGACTTTAAACAAAGCCTGAAATGAAAATATGGAGGCCAAGATATGGCAAAGGAAAAGTTTGAACGCACGAAGCCACATTGTAACATTGGTACNATTGGCCATGTTGACCACGGCAAGACGACATTAACTGCAGCGATTACGAAGCAGTTTTCAGATACATTTAAAGCTTACGATGAGATTGATGGGGCTCCTGAAGAGAAGGCGCGCGGAATTACAATTTCAACAGCGCACGTTGAGTATGAGACTGAAGCGCGTCACTACGCACACGTGGATTGTCCAGGACACGCTGACTATGTGAAGAACATGATCACTGGTGCTGCTCAAATGGACGGTGCTATTTTAGTTGTTAATGCTGCTGATGGTCCTATGCCTCAAACGCGAGAGCATATCCTTCTTGGTCGCCAAGTTGGTATTCCAGCAATGGTTGTTTTCATGAATAAAGTTGATCAGGTAGATGATGATGAGCTTTTAGAACTTGTTGAGATGGAAATTCGTGAACTTCTTTCAGCGTACGATTATCCTGGTGATGATATTCCAATTATAGCGGGATCAGCTTTAGCTGCTCTAGAAGATCGTGATGATGCTATTGGTAAAGAAAAGATTGCTGAACTTATGGCTGCTGTGGATGCTAGTATTCCACAACCTCCACGTGCAGTAGATGAGCCTTTCTTGATGCCAATTGAGGATGTGTTCTCAATTTCAGGACGTGGAACTGTTGTAACTGGACGAGTAGAGCGCGGTGTTATCAACGTTGGTGATGATATTGAGATTGTTGGTATTAAAGATACAAGCAAAACAACATGTACTGGTGTGGAAATGTTCCGCAAATTGCTAGATCGTGGTGAGGCTGGTGATAACGTAGGTGTGTTACTACGGGGTGTTGGACGGGAAGATGTTGAGCGTGGACAGGTTTTATGTAAGCCAAGCTCTGTTACACCTCACACTAAGTTTGAAGCTGAGGTTTATATTCTAACTAAAGATGAGGGTGGTCGTCATACACCATTCTTTGGAAACTATCGTCCACAGTTTTATTTCCGTACAACTGATGTAACTGGAACAGTTGAATTGCCATCAGGAACAGAAATGGTGATGCCAGGTGATAATCTTAAGTTCAACGTGGAGCTCATAGCGCCAATTGCGATGGAACAAGGTTTACGCTTTGC
>NYTF01000049.1 GCA_002683355.1 Paracoccaceae bacterium
TTCGTAGGATATACCACTGCAGAGGCGCCAGTTGATGGAGATCAACTGACAATTTCTCTTGCTCTAGGTAACTTGCTTGAAGAGGTAATTGTAACTACTGGTTACGGTACTCAGTCTAAGCGAGACATTACTGGTGCGGTATCCACGGTTGAAGCAGATGAATTACTATCAGTACCCGCTACTACATTTTCCCAACAACTTCAGGGACGTGCAGCTGGACTAACCATTACAAATGATGCAACACCAGGTGGTGAAGCAACTGTTCGTATTCGTGGTTTTGGTACGATTGGAAATAACAATCCTCTTTATGTAATTGATGGTGTTCCAACGCAACAACAAGGAAACCTTAACCCTAACGATATTGAGTCAATACAAATATTAAAAGATGCATCTGCATCTTCTATCTATGGAGCTCGTGCTGCGAATGGGGTTATTATTATTACAACTAAAAAAGGAAAAGTTGGAAAAACTCAAATATCTTATAACTCATACTATGGTTGGCAAAATGCTGCTGAAGACGCAGTGGCACTTGATGCAGCTGGACTTGGAGAATATCTTTATTTAGCAGATTATTATGCAGGTAAAACTCCTTCTCACGGTCAGTACGGTTTTAGCGGTACTCCTGAGAACCCTCAAGTATCCATACCTAATTATGTATTCCCTAGTGGAGCTGCTACAGCAAATGAAAGTCTATATTCGTTAACTCCAGATAATATCTACGCTATCACAAGATCAGCAGATACTAACTGGTGGGAAGAAGTAACGCGTTCAAATGCGCCAATTACTAGTCACCAAATAGCAGCGAGTGGAGCAACTGAAAAATCTCAATATGCATTCACTACGAGTTATTTCTCTCAGGATTCTCCTGTAAGATTTGTTGGTTATGAAAGAGTCACAATTCGTGCAAACTCTTCTACTAAAGTTTTAAACGATCGTTTAACTATTGGGGAGAACTTTACACTTTCTATGGATAATCGTAAAGGTGGATTTGGGAATAATAGTGAACAAAATGCTGTATCAGCAGCCTATAAGCACCATCCACTTCTTCCTGTTTACGATATAGCAGGTAACTTTGCCGGATCTCGTGGACTAAACCTTGGAAACAATAATGCTCCTTTTGCTCGTCTATCTAGAAATCAAGATGATAGAAGTAAGCGTATTAGAGCTTTTGGTAGTGTATATGCTGAAGCAAAAATTGCTGATAAAATTACTGCAAAAACCACATTTGGTTTCGACGTAGTAGGAAGACGTTTCCTTGATATTGGACGTCCTCAACCAGAATATATAGAGGGTAACTTTATAAATGGCCAGACTACTGGATTTCAAGACCAATACCAGTGGAACTTTACTAACCAGGTTTCGTACAAAGAAACTTTTAATGACGTCCATAATGTCGAAGCACTTTTGGGTGTAGAGGCTCTTGAAGCATTTGGTCAATCATTTGCAGCTGGAAGACAACGATTCCCATTTGAGACAACTCCTATTATTAGTTTCTTAAACGCAGGTAATCAAGGAACATCTTCTAACAATGGTGGAGCATATTTAGATTACGCTTTGTGGTCTCAGTTTGCTAAACTTAACTATGGTTATGGAGATAAGTATTTAGCTCAATTAGTTGTTCGTAATGATGCATCATCTCGATTTAAATCCGCAACTAACAGTGGGGTTTTCCCAGCATTTAGTTTAGGTTGGAGACTTTCTGAAGAAAGTTTTATGAGTGGATTAACATTTGTTGATGATTTAAAACTACGTTATGGATGGGGGCAAACAGGTAACCAAGAAATTGGAGACTACAATGCTTATACATCATATCAGGCTACTTCTTTCAACTCTGCATACCCTATTGATGGTAACGTTACAGCTGCAACTCAAGGTTTTAATGCTTCTCAGTATGGTAACCCTAACGCAAAATGGGAGACAACTACTTCGAGTAATTTCGGATTAGATGCTACTCTATTTGATCGTAAGGTTAACCTTGAATTTGACCTTTGGTCAAGAAGAACAACGGATCTGTTATTAAATATCCCAATTGCATATGGTGCAGGTGACGGAGGTTCTCCAGCNATTAACATTGGTGAAATGTTTAACAATGGATTTGACTTAGCAATAACATATGGTGATCAAAAAGGTGATTTNGGTTATAGTATAACAGGTAATATTTCTCAATATAAAAATGAGATTATTCAGTTAGACGAATTCGANACCCCTATTTTTGGAGCTAGTAGAAGGGTCCCTTCTTTAACTAGAACTTCTGTAGGNCAGCCAATATCTATGTTCTTTGGATTAAAAACAGATGGAATTTTCCAAACACAAGCAGAAGCAGACGCAGCTCCAAGTTTTGGAGCATATAATGCACCTGGTAAATTTAGATTTGTTGATGTTAATGGAGATGGGGAAATTAATGATGATGACCGTACAGAAATCGGTAGTCCTCACCCCGACTTTGTATACGGTATTAATTTAAACCTAAGTTATAAAAACCTAGCCTTGAATGTATTTGGAAANGGATCTCAAGGGAATGATTTATATAACTACGTACGTTATTTTGCTGACTTTAATACCTTCCAAGGTAACCGTTCAGTTCGTGCGCTTGAAGAAGCTTGGCAACCAAGTAATCCATCTGCTCCAAGGAGCCAGTGGATTGCTGCTAACCCAGATGCAACGTCTCCTATTATGGATGCGAATGATCAAACAAGTAGTAGAACATCTTCATACTTAATTGAAGACGGTTCTTACTTCCGTTTGAAAAATGTACAACTGACTTATACTTTCGGAGACACTATTACAAATGCTCTCGGAATTTCAGCAGGAAGTATTTATGTACAAGGTCAAAACTTGCTAACTATAACCAATTATTCTGGTCTTAATCCAGAAGTTTCTGAAGGAAATGACATTACATTAGGTTATGATGGCGGTTATATGCCAGTATCTAAAACGATTCTTTTAGGATTGAATCTTAATTTATTTTAACACTAAAAATTGATAAAAATGAGAAAAATTAAATCTTTATTAATCGCAGCGATAGGAATCTTCGCTATTACAGTTGGCTGTAATGATGACTTCCTATTAAAAGAGCCTTTAGGCCAAATTGCGGGCCCTACGTTAAATAACGCCGATGGTGTTGAAGGGAAACTTATTGCCGCTTACCGAACTCTTTCTGGGCAAGGTATGAATGGTGGTGGTACTTGGTACTACGATATTCACGGATGGATTTTTGGAAGTATTGCTTCTGATAATGCTGTGAAAGGAACAGATGCTGGTGACCAACCAGAGCATTCATTTATTGAAGCATATGACTTTACTACTTTTAATGTTCACATTAGAGACAAGTGGAGATCTGTATACTGGGGTATGGCTAGAGCCAATGAAGTTATCGATGCTGTAGCACAAGCTGCAGAATCTGATGATCCTGTAGAAGCAGGTCGTGCAGCTCAAATCATAGCTGAAGCTCGTTTTTTACGTGCATTTCATGGTTTACAAGGTCAGTTACACTTCCGTAACCCTGCATATGTAGATGATGCTGCTTACGATGTAAATGATGTTGAAAGTTCTAAAGTGCCTAATGGAGGCCAAGTTTGGGATCAGATTATCGCTGACTTNACAGCTGCAGCTGCAGGTCTTCCTGCAACTCAGTCTGACTTAGGAAGAGCAACTAGTTGGGCAGCAAAAGCTTTCTTAGCTAAAACTCACATGCACTCTGGAGATCCAGGATTAATTGCTGCTGCAATTCCTGTAATGGAAGACATCGTTAACAACGGAGGTTTTTCACTTATGGAAAAGTATGAAGACAACCATCTTGTTGCTACACGTAACAATAAAGAGTCTATATTTGAGATTCAGTACGCAATCTCTAGTGGTGATGATAACAATGGTAACAAAGGAGTTGGACTTGCTCACCCATATATATCTCCTTGGGGATGTTGTGGTTTCTGGCAAGCTAGTCAAGATATGGTTGATGTACATCATACAAATGCTGATGGTTTACCTTGGTTAGGTGGAGAATGGAAAACAGTTCATATTACTAATCCTAATGGAGCTAACATTGGAGAGCCTATTGGAAATCCTTCAGTAGATCCNCGTTTAGATCACTCTGTAGGTCGTCCAGGTATTTTATACAAGAATCACCACATCATGCAAGTTGATTACATTCGTGATATCACTTATGCAGGTCCTTATTTCTCTAAAAAGCATGTTGCTGAGCCAGAGGCATTTGGAGTAGGTGGCTGGGGTAATATCTCTGCAAACAACTATCGTATCATGCGCTTATCTATGGTTAAGCTTTGGTTAGCTGAAGCATATGTTGAAGCTGGTCGTTTAGAAGATGCTAGAAAACAAGTAAATGATATAAGAGCTCGCGCTGCGAATCCTGCAGGTTTTGTNCCTGAAGCAATTCAAGGAGCTTCTCGTATAGAATATACAACTACTGCAAATCCAGCTGCTAACTATAATGTTGGTCAATATACAGCTGCTTGGACTGATCAAGGAGTTGCTCGTACTGCAGTNAGAATGGAAACTCGAATTGAGTTTGCTATGGAAGGACACCGTTACTTTGATCTTCAAAGATGGGGTACAATGGGAACTACATTAAATGAGTANATAGGTAGAGAGTCAAGATATAGAATTTACTTACAGGGTAGATCCTTTACTTCTCCTAGGAACCAATACTATCCTATACCACAACAAGCGATTGATCGTTCATTTGTGGAAGGTTCTGCAACTTTAACACAGGATCCTAACTACTAGTAGTTTTATTTTGTAAAGTTTAAAGCCATGGAGTATATTTACTNCATGGCTTTTTTTATTAGACCATTTTGTAAGTCCCTAATATTANTTTGTTTTTTAGTAGTATCATTTTCTTCATGTAGCTCAAAAGAATCTACTTTGTTTAAGTTACTTGACTCTGAGTTCACCGGGGTAGATTTTGAAAATACTATTACAGAAACAGAAAACTTTAATATCCTTACCAATGAATATATTTTTAATGGNGGAGGAGTAGCAGTATCTGATTTTAATAAAGANGGACTTCCTGANTTATTTTTCACAGGGAATATGGTTTCCAATCAATTATATCTNAACCAAGGAAACTTAAAGTTTAAAAATATTACTGATNACTCTAAATTAAACTCCAATGGTTACTGGTCAACGGGGGTAGCTATTGCTGATGTAAATGCAGATGGGTTAATGGATATTTATATAGCTGTTGCCATGAATGATGAAAATCGTAATAATCGACTTTATNTCCATCAAGGATTAGATACAGATGGTAACCCTTTTTTTAAAGAGGAAGCATCATCATATGGAATTGCAGACCCAGGGAACAGTATGGCNGCTAGCTTTATTGATTTTGATAATGATGGAGACTTAGATTTGTATGTAGTAAACAACGAGCAAAACGAAAGTATACCTACCAATTATCGTAAAAAAATTACTGATGGAAGTGCTCCTAGTAATGATAAGCTTTATAAAAATAATGGAGATAATAGTTTTAGTGATGTAACCATAGATGCAGGGATTAGTATTGAGGGTTTTGGATTAAGTATTACTCCCCTTGATGTTAACAAAGACCATTGGGTAGATATATTTATAACGAATGATTACCTGACTAATGATCTATTGTATATTAATCAAAAAGATGGAACATTCAAAAATGAAATAGATGGACGCCTTTTGCATCAGAGTAAATTCTCAATGGGTTCTGATGCAGGAGATTTCAATAACGATGGTTATACAGATATTATTTCATTAGATATGTTAGGTGAAAGTCATGAACGTCGAAAAACTACTATTGCTAAAAGTTCATTNTTCCAAAATGTTTTAAATAAAAAATGGGGATATCAAAGTCAACACATGCGCAATATGTTGTTCAAAAATAATGGCCCCGAGCTTCCTTTTAATGAAATTGGACAATATTCAGGAGTTTATCAAACTGATTGGAGTTGGTCTCCTTTATTTGCTGATTTGGACTATGATGGACAAAAAGACTTATCAATTACCAATGGATTTCCAAGAGATATTACAGATATGGATTTNGCAAATTATCGNTTAGATGCTGGTCCATACACACCTATTGATAAATTATTAGATTCTATTCCAATTGTAAAGATTCCTAATTATTCATTTAAAAACAATGGAGATTTAACTTTTCAAGACAAAGGCGAAGAGTGGGGTCTAAAAATTCCTTCTTTTTCAAATGGTGCTGTATTTAGTGATTTAGATCTTGATGGAGATTTAGATTATGTAGTAAATAATATAAATGATAAGGCCTTTGTCTTTGAAAATAGTCTCATGAATTCTNAAATGCCTCCTAACTATATTCAATTAGAACTTAGAGGCGATTCACAAAATCCTTATGCCCTTGGTTCAAAGNTTGTTATGCGTTATTCAAATGGAGACTTCCAATTTCATGAACAACAAATTTCTCGTGGTTATATGTCATCTGTAGACCCTGTTATTTATTTCGGNTTAGGATTAAAAAATAAATTGATCTCAATCGAAGTGTTATGGCCAAATGGAGCCCTTTCTAAAATTGAAAGACCAGAGATTAACAAAAGGCATTTATTACATCAAAAGGATGCTACAAAAGGAGTAATTCTTGATTTTCCNTTTGTAGATNAAAAAAAAGATCTCCCCTACAGGGAAGTNTCAGCTGAATATANCATCGATTATATTCACCAGGAAAAGAATGTTCAAGATTTTTTTAAACAACGTCTNCTTCCACATAANCTTTCTCAAAATGGGCCTTGCCTTGCCGTGGGNGATATTAATGGGGANGGGACTGAAGACTTTATTGTTGGAAGTTCTTCTGTGTATTCTCCNATAGTATACTTACAGAATTCCCAAAGTACTTTTGATTCTAAAAATTTATTTACTGCTGAAGAGGATAAACGTTACGAGGTAGAGAGTATGACACTTTTTGATGCTGATCAAGATGGAGATTTAGATCTTTATCTTGTTTCTGGAGGGAATCAATTTGAAGTAGGATCAGAGCTCTATAATGATCGTTTACTAATTAACGATGGTTATGGAAATTTTGTGAATGATTTAAAACGAATCCCCAATTTAAATGCTAATGGTTGTGTCGTTAGACCAATTGATTATGACTCAGATGGCGATATTGACTTATTTATTGGAGGTCATAATAAGCCTGGTGCATTTCCTCTAGCCGACAAGAGTTATTTGTTAAATAACAATAATGGTAATTTTGAAGATTTTACAAATACTGTTTTACCAGACTTAGATCAATTTGGTTTGGTTACCGATGCTAAATGGGCAGACTTGAATAAAGATGGAAGAGAAGATTTAATTCTAGTAGGAGAGTATAGTCCAGTAGCTATTTTCCTTAATTTAAATAGTGGTTTTCAAAGGCTTAGTTCTGAGACTTTAGATGAAGCGATGGGACTGTGGCGCTGTATAGAGGTTGTTGATTTTGACGATGACGGAGATTTGGATCTCCTTCTAGGCAATCTAGGAAAAAACAATATGCTTTCTGTTTCTCCCGAAACGCCTTTAATAATATCTACAAGAGATTTAGATAAAAATGGAAGTATTGATCCGCTTATGTTTAATTCTCAACAAAATAAGAATGGTGAATGGGATATGTTTCCTGTTCAATTTTGGGATAATCTTATACAACAGAGTCCTCTATTTCGAAAAGAGTTTAATTCTTATCATGCTTTTTCAAAAGCTAATATGAATTATTACCAAGAAAAAGAATATTTAATTAAAGATAGTTTACTATCAGCAAAACACGATACTTCAAAATGGCTTGAAAACTTAGGATCAAATACATTTAAGTTAAACACTCTTCCAGATCCTCTTCAATTAGGACCAATAAATGATTTCCTAGTTATTGAAACAGCTGAAGACCAATCAGTTTTTGTTATAGGTAATGATTTTGGTGGTCCTCCTTTTGAAGGAAACTTTGATGCCTTTCAAGGAACTATTATAAAAAACAATAATATAGGTGATAAAAAAGTGCTTGAAGCTCAAGATTCTGGTTTTCATGTATTTGGTGATGCTAGAGAAATTAGCAGTATTCGTATGCAAAATGGAAAGACTCTGATTCTTGTAACTCAGAACCAAAGTAGATTACTTGCTTTTGAAAAAAAGTAGCCTAAACAGCCAAAAGATCCGAATCTCTTTTAAGAACTTTATTGAACGAAAAGTATTATTTTTACAGACATATTTTTTATAGTAAGACTAATATTTTTTAAGCATATTAAATCCAGCTACATAAAAAATGAAACTTTTTAAACTAACTCTTTCCATTTTATTTCTACTTCAGCTTTCTTGTGCTGAAAACGATAATATTGAATATAAAGAACTATTAAATGATCCTGAATTATTTCAGGAGGTAATGCAAAACCTCACCAATATTATAGTTAATGATATCTTTTCTCCACCTGTTGCATCTCGTGTTTATCTTTATCCTTCAATAGCAGCATATGAGATTATCTCAAGTCAAAACCCTGAAAAATTCACTAGTCTTGTTGGCCAGATCAAAGAGCTTAAAGAAATTCCAAAAACAAACAATCCTTATGTTGACGCCAAATTAGCTTCAATATATGCATTTAACAGTGTTGCTAAAACACTCATTTTTTCGGAAAATAAGATGACTTCTTTTCAGAAAAAACTTCAACTCAAGATTAAGAATTTGGGTGTTCCTGAAAAAGTTATGCTGGCCTCTGAAACTTATGCGAATAAAGTAGTAGAAGAAATTTTGGATTGGTCCAAAAAAGACATGTATAGCCAAACCCGTACTTTTCCGAAATACACGATAATGGAGGAAGATCAATATTGGAAACCTACACCTCCGGATTATATGGACGGAATAGAACCTCATTGGCAAGAAATTAGAACTATGGTTTTAGATTCATCTAATCAGTTTCCTCCTAAAGAGCCACTTGCCTTAGATTTAAAAAAAGGGAGTCCTTTCCAAAAACAGCTGATGGATATTTTTGAATTAACTAATACTTTAACTCAAGAGCAAGTTAATATAGCAAAATTTTGGGATTGTAATCCCTATGTCACTCATCACAAAGGACATTCTATGTTTGCTACAAAAAAGATTACTCCAGGAGGACACTGGATTGGAATTACAGCCATTGCCACCCGCCAAGCAAAAAGTTCCTTCGATGAAACTATTAATGCATATACTAATGTATCTATCGCACTATTTGATGCATTTATTGGTTGTTGGGATGAAAAGTGGAGAACCTTAGTTGTGCGTCCCGAGACTCTTATTAATCAATACTATGACGAAGAATGGTTACCTCTATTACAAACACCACCTTTTCCTGAATATACTAGTGGTCATTCTGTAATTTCAAGAGCTGCAGCTATAATTTTGACCGATCTTTTTGGAGATAATTTTGAATTTGTTGACACCTCAGAACTTGCTTATGGACTCCCCGAACGTAGCTATAAATCATTTATTCAGGCTTCTGAGGAAGCAGCTATATCAAGATTTTATGGAGGCATTCACTATATGATGGCGATTACAGAAGGGGTAGAACAAGGTCAAAAAATAGGGGATTATATCGTGAGTAAAATCCAAACAAAAAGAAAACTTTAAAAGATCTTAAATCCAAATAATGCAGAAAAAGCATCTCAACTTTTGGCAAATAATGACAATGAACTTTGGCTTTTTTGGAGTCCAGTTCAGTTTTGGATTACAGCAAAGTAATATGAGTGCCATTTATAAATATTTAGGTGCTGAGGAATCGGAACTACCCTTACTTTGGCTAGCAGGACCTGTCACAGGTCTTCTTGTTCAGCCAATTATTGGGGCAATTAGTGACGGAACATGGTCTCCAAAATTTGGAAGAAGAAAACCTTTCTTCCTTATAGGTGCAGTCATTGCAAGTTTAGCATTAATTGCAATGCCTTATTCTAGTTCAATATGGATGGCTGCAGGATTACTATGGATTTTAGATGCAGCAAACAATATTGCATTAGAACCTTATCGTGCATTTATTTCTGATAAACTACCTGAAAAACAATATTCTTTTGGTTTTTTGGTTCAAAGTTTTTTTACAGGTCTAGGGACGACACTTGCAAATTTTACTCCAGCAATATTAGTTTCTTTTGGAATTTTAGCTCTTACAGATAAAATGGATAATGGTATTCCAGTATCTACTTATTGGGC
>NYTF01000050.1 GCA_002683355.1 Paracoccaceae bacterium
GGGCATGACGGTATGAGCTTGTCAATTTAAGAAAGCATCTACGTTGCTAATTTAAGTTAACTATTTTCTTATACTTGTTTTGGCCACTATGGACGCAGCGATGCAAAAACAATGAAGGCTGTAGGGGTTGCGTATTTAGCTGGATGGAACAGTGTTGTTCAAAAGCTATATGAGTGACCATGTCACCTACAGGACATGAGTCTTCTCTAAGAACGTCAACAAAAAGTGTTTGGGACTTAAAGCGTATGTTTGATAGATACCATTGAGGATATCAATTAAAATACAGGGGTTTGGTGGAGCCTAGGGGAGTCGAACCCCTGACCTCCTCGCTGCCAGCGAGGCGCTCTACCAGCTGAGCTAAGGCCCCGAAATTCTTAAAACCTTTGAACGATCAATATAAAGTCAAAGTTTTTAATAGTCAGACGGTGTTAAATATAATCACTCTTCATCATTTGTTGGAACATCCGCTATCTCTTCTAAAGAGACAGTGTCATCATCGTCATCCTCAAGAAGATCATCTCCTAAGTTAACATCAGAATCGTCATCTTCATCTAATACATCTGCATCTTCTAAATTTTCCGCTACATCTTCATTTACTTCGCTCTCATCTTTCTTCGTAATTGCGGAACGACCTTTAGGATTTAAGAGACTTTCAAGATCAAAAACATGCTCACAAATTGGACAGGTCATTGGATCTTTTTTTAGGTCATAAAATCGCGCTGAACATTTTGGACAAAGGCGTTTTACACCCCATTCTTCGTTTGGCATTTGTTAATCCTTATTGCATCGTATGAATTTCTCATGGGCACTTGCCATACTCATTAGCACTTTGTCAAAGGCTTTGTATTAGTTTAAGTGATTATTAATCATAAAGGCACAGACTATTAAACTCAATTTTTTTAAAAGCACAATGCAAAATCAGAACTCAATAGTTGAAATTGGAAATCCCGCAATATCTATTTTCATCAAATGGTCTAAGATTGCACAAAATTACTCTTTACGAATTTCGAACAGTAATCGTGAAGTCAAATTAATAATTCCTGTGAATGGATCTTACAAACAAGCACTACAATTTGCCAACTCACGTGAAAATTGGATTCGTACAAAACTAGCAAACCATCTTCCTGAAATTATTTTGAATTATGGTTCGATGTTACTGTATCAAGGTCAAGAGCTGATCATTAAACCATCACAGGATAAACATATTACTAAAACCGAAAGAGAAATCTTTATTTCAGGACCAGAAAGCTCAATTAGTGGAAAGATCAAAGGTTACTTGAAAACAAAAGCAAGAGATCATTTAGATTATTCGTCTCGTAAATATTCAAAAAAACTTGGAAAACAGTTTAAAAAAATCACTTTAAGAGACACTAAAAGTCGATGGGGCTCATGTACTTCTGATGGTAATTTAATGTATTCATGGCGCTTAATAATGGCACCACCTGAAATATTAGACTATGTTACTGCCCATGAAGTGGCCCACTTATCATATCTAAACCATTCAAAAGAGTTTTGGAATACTGTTGCATTCTTACTCCCTGAATTCTCTGATTATCAAAATTGGTTAAAGATCAATGGCCAATTATTACAACGATATAGATTTTAATTATTAGTAGTTCTAATAATACTTTTCAGTTGCTTTATTAAAGCAACTCTTTCTATTTCATTCAGATCAGTCAAAATAGCATTTTCTTGATTTCGGGCAGCATCAAATAAATTTGCTACTCTTTTCATTCCATCATTTGTTCCAGTAATAATCATTTCACTTTTAGTATCAGACAACGTGCACAAGTTATCAATACTCATTCTAGTAAGGATATCTATTATTACACCTGGATCAACAAATGTTCGAGCACATAATTCAGACAAACTTCGTGATGCATTACCATATAAAGATGCCAAAATACGCCACTCAGGAATCGTTAGTTCTTCCTCATCAACCGTTTTGTGGAAAAGATTTTCTACTTGTCTACTTGCTCTAGCCAATTGGTAAATGAGTAACTCATCAATCAGACTACTACCGGTGTCTAGTTCATTTGGGATTTGATTGTTAGGACGTATCGCAGAGGTGGTGGAGTACGAACCTTCACTAAAAACCAGCCCTCTTTTTGAATTATTCTCTATTTCTATTACTTCTCCAAGAATAATCCAATGATCTCCACCTTCATGGATTGCATATGTTTTGCAATCAAACCTACTGGAGACTCCATCTATTATTGGAACACCATTACTATCTTGAGACCAATTTATATTCGAAAATTTATCTTCACCTTTAATAGCAAATTTATTTGATATCTCCGTCTGATCTGAAGCCAAAACATGCACCGCAAAAAACTCAGCATTTGTGAAAGAAGGTGCGGACAAAGCCGACTTTGCAATACTCCATAAAATTAATGGTGGCTCCATGGATACTGAATTGAAACTACTAGCAGTCATTCCTATTGGCTCATCTTTTAAATCCCTTGCTGTGATAATGGTTACCCCCGTGGCAAAGCTTGATAAAGCAGCTCTAAAGTCTTTGGAGGAAAATTGAGCAGCCATAATAGTTAAGCTTGCTTTAAGAAATTATCTACACGGTCTATAACTCTATCACGGTCATAAAGATCAAAATAAGCGGCATGCATCAAATGAGGTGGCCCAAAGAAGAACCTTTCATATAGCGTTTGCCTACTGCCAAATCCCGAAACACAAACATCATGAGCCAATCTATATAATGCAACGCGATCCTTGGCTTCCAAATTGGCCACATGGAAATATTTATCCACATCAGCACTTATCGCATTTTCGAAATCAGCTTCAGAAGGGGTTGCCATTAACGAAGAAGAGCCCATCAACTGCAGCATCTCAACCATTCTTGGGTAGTATTTTGGAAACAAATTCCTTTGGGTATCCAATGGCCTCCGACTTGGAACAAAATTGCCGTACTGATCTTCGTGCGCTTCGTGTTCCGCTTGATATAGTAACGCTCGTACAGTCTCGGTCATCATCATAATTTCTGATATCATGCCCTTCATCGCCAAATCCTTATCTCGACCAGTTGCTTTCGCAATCGCACACAAAATTCCCGTTAGAAACTCTGCTTTTGCTAATTTTCCACAAGCTACTTGATGGGCCATATGTACAATGGCATTGGTTTCTGCAAACGCCTTATTGCACAATTCTGGCTGACCATACATAAATATACGCTCCCACGGAACCAAAACGTTATCAAAAATAACAACTGAGTCCATTTCTTCAAATCGACTCGATAGAGGTGCATCAAAATGTGATTTCCCGCTATCATAAGTATCTCTACAAATTAGCTTCAATCCTGGGGTGGCGATTGGGATTGCAAAAGCAAATGCAAATGGAATGTTTGCTGGGTCAGCCTTTAAAACTGTAGATGGGAAAACTTCAATTTCATCAGCAAATGGACCTAAAGTTGCAAGTAATCGAGCGCCAGATACCACTATGCCAGCATCAGTCTCCTTTACGACATGTAAAGCCACTGTATCATTATAAATACCAGCTGCAGCTTGTTTATGACTAACTGATGGATTTATTAACGTGTGTGTTAATATTTGATCATTAGTTCTCGCATAGTTGTAAAAATTCAGCATATTTGTTGAAAAATCAGCACTACCAACCGTGCCCTTATCTAAAAAAGATCTTGCTGCAGAAAATGACATTAACGATGCGTTCTTATAATCTGGTGTCCTGCCAAACATCCCATGACTCCATGTGGCCCACTCATAATAAGATTTTCCCCTATCCAAAATATCCTGTTTCGATTTTGGTGTTTTGAAAGATAATGGGCATCTTATTCCGTCCTCATCAACATATGTAACTTTATCTTGGTACTTTTTGTCATGCTGCTTATCCAAAAAGCCCGCTAAAGAAGAAACCCCCCGTGACATCCCCGGTTCAACCGTCACATCTTTAATTCTTTTTCCCATCGTCCATATCTCTCTATCATCTTGCAAACCTGATATGTACTGAGCACCAGTTCTAATGCCATTACCCGTCAAAATTGATGTATCCTTCATAAACCTTATCCTTCTATCTCTCTACTTGAGTAAATTTCTGAAGAACCACTTCCATTTGATTCCATTCAGAAATGCTGACTTTTGATTTTAATTTTGTATGAATTTCCAACACTCTTGGTGCCACTGCCTCCTGTAACTTTTGTCCATTTTGAGTCAGAGTAATTTTAACTTCTCGCCGATCCTTTTTGCTCCTTGACCTATTTATCAAATCTTTCTTAACCAATCTATCTAAAATACCAACCAAGCTCGGAGCTGGAAGAAGAGTTTTTTCAGACAGTTTTGCCACCGTAATATTATTATCTGCCCAAAGAACCCGAAGTATGCGCCATTGCTGCTCAGTTAAGTTATTTTTTGCAAATAAATTACGATATTCTGGCATTATAGCGTCAAGAGTTCGATATAATTGCATCGGCAAAGTATCACCAAAACTAGGAACTTCATTAATATCAACATAATTCATATATGAACTATATTAACAAATAGTATATCAACGCAAGTATTTTTTATTCGTATTAAAATACTATTTTCAAATATTTTAAATTATATGCTAGTATAGAGATATGAAAAATGTTAAATTTTCTGTGATCACAGATTAATAATGGAATCCATTAATGCCAAATACCATCTCAAACCCTGTTCAAGAACTCTTAGAAAATGTATCAACACCATTTACGCAAGCTCGAGCAATGCCTAAATCAGTTTATACAACAAAAGAATTCTTAAACTATGAACTTGAAAATATTTTCAAAAAAGACTGGTTTTGCGCTGGTCGATCAGATGCTTTAAAAAATATTGGCGACTATCTTACTCTAGAGCTAGCCGGACAACCGATCATGGTTATAAGAGATAATGATAGCAAAATTCGTGCCCAATCAAACGTGTGCCGGCATAGGATGTCCACATTATTAGAAGGCTCAGGGAACACACGTTCAATTGTTTGCCAGTATCACGCATGGACATATGGATTAAATGGAGCGCTCCGTGGAGCTCCAGCTATGACTTTAAATGACAAATTTAAGAAAAAAGATTATTGCCTACCTCAAATCAAATGTGAAGAATGGCTGGGATGGATCATGATCTCATTGAACCAAAATGCCAAACCAATAGTAAATTCTTTGTCTGAAGTAACAGACTTAATTGGTGATTTTCGAATGGAAACTTATACACAAACATTTTCTGAAACACATGTCTGGGATACAAATTGGAAAGTATTGGCAGAGAATTTCATGGAAAGTTACCACCTACCCGTCTGCCACTCAGGAACAATTGGAGGGTTATCAAAATTAGAAGAAATGGATTGCCCACCTGGCAAAGAAGCATTTAATTATCATTTTATTTTAAAGGAACCTCATTTCAAGCTGGCCAACGCCCACCCTAACAATACAATTCTAAAGGGAGATTGGAGACGAACCACTGTACTTCTAGCAATTTATCCCAGTTTGTTAATAACTTTAACCCCTGGTTATTTTTGGTATCTTTCGTTGCATCCAAAAGGCGTGGGACAAGTACATATTAATTTTGGCGGGGGTATGTCACCCGAGTTTGTAAGTGATCCTGATGCTCAAGACCATTTTAAGGCAGTAAAAACTCTTCTTGACGATGTAAACATTGAGGATCGAGGCTGCACTGAAAAAGTATTTAAAGGATTACTGTCAGACCACGCAACACCTGGCCATTTATCTCACTTAGAACGTCCAAATTACGATTTTGCTAAATATTTAGCTTCACACGCATAGCTAATCCAAAAAATATATTTGTTGAAATAATGCTTATTATTTTTTACCGAATTTATAAGCTTTCAAGACGCTTCTTGCACTCAAATTACTTCTATGTATCTTCAATAGCTTAAGAAGATAAAAAAAAGTTATAAATCAGGTTGAAAATAGAGACTTAAACATGAACAAATTGACTAATTTATCAAAACCGTCAAAAAACCTAGGATTGGACTTGGACCTAGATTGGGTGCTCAGTACACAGGCCAATACGTCTGCAATTGAAAGGCGTGCAAATAACATTGGCACTAGAAGGTCAATAAAAAAACAATATCAAGCTGCTTGGCTACTTAAAGCAATTACACTCATCGATCTTACAACATTATCTGGGGATGATACAGAAAGACGTGTTGAAAGACTCTGCGCAAAAGGGAAAAAACCTATAAACGAAAATTTAGCGCNTGCTCTTGGAGTAAATGATTTAGNAATTACAGTAGGTGCAATATGCGTTTACCACGAAATGGTAAAAACAGCAGTAATGGCATTAAAAGATAGCAATATCCCAGTTGCAGCTGTTTCAACAGGATTTCCAGCCGGATTGTCTCCATTAAATTTAAGAATAAAAGAAATACGAGAGAGTGTTCGGGCTGGNGCTGNGGAAATAGATATTGTGATATCCAGAAGACATGTTCTTAATGGAAACTGGAAGGCGCTTTTTAAAGAGGTCAAATCTTTTAAAGAGGCGTGCGGAGAGAGTCACATGAAAGCAATCCTTGCAACAGGAGAATTAGGAACATTAAGAAATGTGGCTAGGGCATCAATTGTATGCATGATGGCTGGNGCAGATTTTATTAAAACCTCAACTGGAAAAGAAAATATTAATTCAACACTGCCTGTAACCTTAACCATGCTTAGNCAAATTCGAGATTATTATGAAAAAACTGGCTATCATGTTGGNTACAAACCAGCTGGTGGCATCTCAAAGGCTAAAGATGCATTGATTTATCTCAGTCTGATAAAAGACGAACTTGGAGATAGATGGTTNTACCCAGATCTTTTCAGGTTTGGAGCATCTTCTCTACTAGGAGATATTGAACGCCAATTGGACCATTTTAATACCGGTCAATACTCAGCAAATTTTCGACATGGGATGGGATAAGAATGACAATATCTGAAATTTTTAGTAATATGGACTGGGGTTTGGCACCAGAAAATGATGAACATGCTAAATCCTGGCTCAAAGAAAATAAAAATGAGTTTGGACATTTTATTAATGGTAAATTTACCGATGCAAAAAATCATTTTAAAACTAAAAATCCTGCNAATAATCAATTTTTAGCAAATATTGCTGTTGGCTCCAAAAACGANGTNAATTTTGCAGTAAAATCAGCTTTAAACGCGCAAAAAAAATGGGTGGCCATCGGTGGTCATAACAGATCTCGTTACCTGTATGCAATTGCAAGACTAATTCAGAAGCACAGTCGGCTATTGGCAGTTTTGGAGACAATNGATAATGGCAAACCTATTAGAGAAAGCCGGGATATCGATATACCCCTCGCAATACGNCATTTTTATTACCATGCTGGAGCTGCACAATTNATGGAGGANAACCTTCCAAATCAGGAACCATTAGGAATTTGTGGTCAAATAATTCCATGGAATTTTCCATTATTAATGCTTTCGTGGAAAATTGCTCCAGCTATTGCTATGGGTAATACTGTTATTTTAAAACCAGCNGANTANACATCATTAACAGCCTTACTATTCGCACAAATCTGCATTGAGGCCGGAATTCCTAAAGGTGTGATTAATATTGTTACAGGTGATGGCGAAACTGGATCCCTAATTGTAAANCATAAGTCTATAAATAAAATAGCTTTTACAGGCTCGACAGANGTTGGACGNAAAATTAGGTACGAGACTGCTGGAACAGGAAAATCTTTAACGCTAGANCTTGGTGGGAAATCTCCATATATCGTCTTTGATGATGCAGATATTGATAGTGCNATTGAAGGTCTAGTCGACTCCATTTGGTTTAATCAAGGCCAGGTGTGTTGTGCTGGCTCAAGGCTGCTTGTTCATGAAACCATAGCAAAGAAATTTTACAAAAAATTAAAATTCCGAATGAATCGATTAAGAATTGGTGACCCTCTGGACAAGTCAATCGACATGGGCGCAATCGTCGATCCAAAGCAACTTAANGCNNTCACAAAATTAGTAAATAAAAACGCACATGAGGGTAAAGTGTATCAACCCAATATTAAAATGCCAACAAAGGGNTGTTATTATCCACCTACCTTNATAACTGAAATGGAACCATCAGCAAGCTTAATGCANGAAGAAATTTTTGGTCCTGTATTGGTGTCAACTACATTTAGAACTCCAGANGAAGCAATCGCCTTGGCTAATAATAGTAAATACGGCTTGGCAGCAAGTATATGGACAGAGAATATAAATTTAGCTCTGGGTATTGCACCAAAATTAGAATGTGGAGTTGTTTGGATTAACTCAGTTAATCAATTTGATGCAGCTGCAGGTTTTGGGGGTAAACGCGAAAGTGGATTTGGTCGTGAAGGTGGATTAGAGGGGCTGTCAGGATATGTGCAGCCTCGAGTAAAGACCACAATACTTAAAAAACAAAAGAGATATAAAAGACCAATAAGCACATCCTACTCTGCAGATTCTCTAGATAAAACACTAAAACTTTACATTGGAGGNAAGCAAGTAAGGCCTGATAGTGGATATTCAAAACCTGTCTTTGGGCCAAAAGGTTTTATTACTCATGTCGGTGATGGAAATCGGAAAGACATTAGAAACGCTGTTGAAGCAGCACACAAGGCTGAAAGTTGGGGCAAAACTTCCGGCCATCTAAAAGCACAAATTTTATACTACTTAGCGGAAAACCTAGATCAGCGCAGTNCTGAATTCGTTGAAAGTATTTTATTATCTACGGGCGCAAAAAAAGAAGTTGCAAAAAAAGAAGTTGAAGCTTCAATTTCAAGATTGTTTTACTATGCTGCCTGGGCAGATAAATTTGATGGAGCAGTTCATGACGTGCCAATAAGAGGAGTAACCTTGGCAATGAATGAGCCATTGGGAGTTGTTGGTGTAATATGTCCAGAAGAAAATCCTTTACTAGGNTTTATCTCTTTAGCTGCTCCNCTNATTGCCATGGGAAATACCAGCGTATTAATTCCTTCAGCTTCCTCTCCAAATATAGCAGCAAATTTTTATCAAATTCTAGAGACTTCTGATGTACCTGCGGGTGTTTTAAATATTATAACAGGAAAAGAAGAGGCATTTGTAAAAACATTATCAGAGCATCATGATATTTCTGCAGTCTGGTATTTTGGGGCAGGTAATAGCTCACGTGATATAGAAAGGTTTTCTACCGCTTCATTAAAACGGACCTGGGTAAATCATAATAAAAATCGGGATTGGTATTCTAACGGTCAGGGTAAGGAATTTCTAAAAAATGCCACAAATGTAAAAAATATTTGGATTCCCTATGGCGAATAAAAATTTATCATCTTTTGAGATTTTGNAAAAATTAATCAGTTTTCCAACTATTAGTAGAACACCAAATATTGAACTCATAAATTGGGTNGCAAATCTTTTAAATTCTTACGGANTAAAATCAACTATATTGCAAAATCAAGATGGTTCTNGGGCAAACCTTTTTGCCACCGTAGGAAACCCAGACATTGGAGGTATTATGCTCTCAGGTCATACAGACGTGGTGCCTACAGAAGGTCAAGATTGGCAGACTGATCCATTTAAATTAACAGAATGTAGCGGGAAACTATTTGGTAGAGGTACCGCCGACATGAAAGGTTTTTGTGCCAGTGCGATTAAAGTGCTTTGTGACGCTTCTCAAGAAAACTTAAAAACCCCTATTCATCTAGCATTATCTTTTGATGAAGAAATTGGGTGTATTGGCGTAAGATCACTAATCGATATGTTAAANAACAGNCCTATTAAACCAAAAATGTGTATAGTTGGAGAGCCCACGTTATTAGCTGTAGCTTCAGGGCATAAGGGAAAGATAGCACTNAGAACAACTTGTAAAGGAATTGAAGGTCACTCTGCACTAGCTCCTCTAGCATTAAATGCCATTCATCTTGGGGTTGATTTTATAAATATTATTCGAAACATTCAGAAAGAATTAGCANATAATGGCAAATCTGACGATGATTATGATATTCCATATACAACTTTACANGTTGGGAAGATTCAGGCAGGCGTAGCTTTAAATATAGTACCTAACTNATGCTTAATTGACTGGGAAATAAGAAACTTGNCTGATGATGATCCANCTGCAATTTTGGAAGACATTCGAAAAAAAGTAGATGTGCTAGTGACAAACTACAAAAANCCAAATGCTGAAATAAAATGGGAAAAGGTTTTTTCATACCCAGGGCTGGGAACCAATATAGGTTCCGATGTCATAAACTTTGTACGAAGCCTTACTGGAACCAATAACACTATAAAAGTGGCTTTCGGGACCGAAGGAGGTTTATTNCATGAGGAAGTTGGTATTCCCACAGTAATATGTGGACCGGGCTCAATGCTTCAAGGGCACAAACCCAACGAATTCATTAGTGTTGAACAAATGAATCGCTGCGATTTAATGATGAATAATTTATTAAGAAATGTTAGGTACTGAAAAAANACCATTAAACCTTTNCTGGTTTTTTTTTCAATAAAGGTAAAAGTAGCGACATATCAGGGCCGTTTTCTTTTGCTGTTAAAGCCTTTCTTAAGGGTAAGTATAAGTGTTTACCCTTTCGCGAACTAACAGCTTTAATTTCACCAGTCCATTTTNCCCAACTTTGTTCATCCAATGGTTCAGCAGGCATTAAACTTAAGGCCTGATTGACATAATCTCTATCCTCATCATCAACCAATGGCTGTATGCCAACTTCAGTTAACTCCTGCCAAAATTTAAAATCATCCAAAGTAACCAAATTTTGTTTAACAACATCCCATAACTTTTGCGAACCTTCTGTTGGAATAATCCTTGATTTAACTTCAACAAAATTCAACGAACTCAAATATTTTGATGTGATGGGGTATAAATCTTGATCATCAAATTTAGTAGGAGCAGAACCAAAGGTTGCAAGATCAAATTTGTTTTCCAATTCAGCTATGGAATTGAACAACTCGGCTGGTTGACTAGAACCTAAACGCGCAAGATGACTTAAAACTGCCATGGGTTCGATACCTCCAGATCGCATATCACGGAGAGACATCACTCCTAATCTTTTGGACAANTTTTCACCAGATGGCCCCGTTAATAGTGAATGATGAGAATAATTTGGTGNAATTCCATTCAGCGCTTCCGTAATTTGTATTTGAGTTGCAGTATTTGTCACATGATCAGAACCTCTTACAACGTCNGTTATCTCCATATCTATATCGTCNACAACGGACGCTAGTGTATATAAAAACTGCTCATCTTTTCTAATNAGTACTGGATCGGAGATAGAAGNGGAGTCTATTGATAATGCACCCAGAATCCCATCATTCCAAGCCACTCTCTTGTGATTTAATAAAAACCTCCAATGAGGGNTCTGTTTCTGACGCAGTGTTAACTTATACTCCTCATTTAACTCCAACGCCGATCTATCATATATCGGTGGTTTTCCCATATTTAATAATTTTTTTCTCTTCAAATCTAAATCGGTTGGAGACTCAAAACATTCATAAAGTTTATGAATCTTTTTCAATTCTTCNGCGGCTGAAACATACCGATCTAGCCTTTTGGATTGTTGTTCTTCGGCATCCCACGTTATGCCTAACCAATCGAGATCAAATTTTATCGCATCAATATATTCNTGTTTAGAGCGTTCGGGATCTGTATCATCTAATCTTAAAATAAATTTTCCACCATTTTGTCTAGCTATTAGAAAATTAAATAACGCCGTGCGCAGGTTACCAATATGCAAAAAACCTGTTGGAGACGGTGCAAAGCGAGTAATGGTCATGACGGGCCCTTTGAATTATGCGTACTGGTGAATGCCGTATCAGCTCATCTAAATCCTGTCGAGTTGAAAAATAGTAGGTAGTCAACGTAAATTTAGTAAAAAAATATCAAATCAACTATTGTCACGCCACCTNTTAACAATCGGNTACCGTCTATCCAACCAAAATGCCCGACGCGAAAGCTTTGTACCTGGCGCCGATTGGTACCTTTTGTACTCAGAAATGTAAATCAAATGCTCTATTTCTTTAACGACCTCTCGATCATATCCCATTTCTACAATCTCAGCCACTGATAACTCATCATCAATTAACGCCTTTAAAATTGAATCCAAGACCTCATAATCTGGNAGACTATCTTCATCTTTTTGATTTTCGCGAAGCTCTGCAGAAGGCGCCTTATCAAGAATCGAACTATTAATAATTTCTTTCCTTGGGCCCAACATCCATGCACGAGGATTTTCATTTCTCCATTTAGATATCTTAAAAACTCTGGTTTTATATAAATCTTTCAGAGGGTTATATCCCCCAGACATATCCCCATAAATTGTTGCATAACCAACTGCAACTTCAGATTTGTTTCCTGTAGTCAACAGCATTTCACCGAATTTGTTGGACATTGCCATTAGCAACAAACCGCGAATTCTTGATTGGATATTCTCTTCAGTCACATCTGATCGTAGACCTTTAAAAANCTNAGATAATGATTTGTTCACNGCATTTTTTGCCTCAGANATAGGCACAGTATTCAAAACGCAATCTAAATTTTTTGCTATACTTCTAGCATCATCNAAGGACTGTTTTGATGTAAACTCAGATGGTAGCATAACGCATCTTACATTTTTAGAACCAAGCGCATCTACAGCGATAGCTGCAACTAGAGCGCTATCAATTCCACCTGACAAACCAAGTAAGACNCTCTTAAACCCAGTTTTACTCACATAATCTTTTAATGTTTCAACCATTGTTCTATAATCAAGTTCTAAATTGTCAGGTAGTTTTTCAATTACACATTTTTCAGCAAACCATGTGCTATCCACTTTTTTGAAGTCAATTTTTTGTACNATTTCCTCATAGGCAGGCAACTGCATTGCTAATACNCCCCGAGGATTTAATGCAAAACTCATCCCATCAAAACCTTGATCATCTTGCCCTCCAACCATGTTTAAATAAACAAGTGGAATACCTGTTTCTATCACTCTTGAAATCATTACTTGGAGCCGTAATTCTCGTTTATCTCTCCAATAAGGTGAGCCATTAGGAACAATAAATATTTCNGCTCCACTTTCAGCTTGAGCTTCACACACGTCCTGATGCCATGCATCCTCACAAATGGGAGAGCCAATTCGAACACCATCAATATTGTATGGACCAGCTATAGGACCTTCGGAGAAAAATCGCTTCTCATCAAATTCATTATCGTTTGGTAAAACATGTTTTTTTATTATCGTTTCAATTTTTCCATTTATTAAAATGTAATATCCATTATAAAGTCTTTNACCATCCCAATAAGGAGCTCCNAATCCTACACNCGGCCCAGTTTCAAATTCTTTTGCTAAATCTTCAATCAAACTCATAACTTCACTAGTAAAAGCTGGTTTGCGAACCAAATCGCCCACTTGATATCCAATCAAAAACATTTCTGGGAAGGCAATAAAATTGGCATTCATGTTTTTGGCAGTTTTATATGCTATTCGCACTTTGTTTGCATTCCCAGTCAAATCACCAGCCCTAGGATTTAATTGGGCTACTACTAGCCGGAATGAATTTTTCATTTATTATCTTCCANGTGTTTCAATCTCTAATTTAATCATTAAAGTATCAAGATAAAAGGCTTGAAATTAAAAAGGATTGTCAGAAAAACTTAGAACAACTAAAGTCGTATATAATTAGATAAAAATATCTAGTTTCTGTTTTTATATGAAAGAAATAAATGCGTTTAAAATNTACTATATTTTTCAGTCTGCTTTTCATTGTCTNATTAGCACAAAATAGCAATGCAGAAAGTTCAGATGGAAGCACTGAATATGATTCAGGTGGTTATTACGAAGGTGAATTCAGTGATGGTAAACGCCATGGGATGGGAGTTTACGAACTACCAAATGGATATAAGTATATNGGTGAATGGGTAAATGGAGAAATCTTTGGTCATGGAGTGGCACTCTACCCGAATGGGTCTACATATAAAGGTACATTTTCAGAGGGTAAACCTGATGGATTTGGGAAAATAACTTTTCTAAATGGTGGTACTTACGAAGGCAAATGGCTCAAAGGTAAAATCTCAGGTAGTGGGAAAGCCATCTACGCTAATGGACTGATTTATATTGGAGAATTTAAAAATTCGNAGCATCATGGTGACGGNATTCTTGTTGATGCCAACAATTACAAATACGATGGTAATTGGGAAAATGGCCAAAAAACTGGTGTGGCCAAGATAAACTACTCTGACAACACNACTTACTCAGGCACTGTGCTAAATGGGTTAAGACATGGATTTGGTCGTCTGATTTTTAATAATGGAGCTACCTTCGAAGGTAATTGGAGTGATGATCAATTGAATGGAGAAGGTACGATTACAAATGCAAATGGCGATAAATACACTGGTAATTTAATAAATGGAAAAAGATCTGGAATAGGAAAACAACTTTACGCTGGAGGCTCTGTTTATAATGGAGAATTCCTAAATAACCAACGAAATGGGTTTGGAATATTGAAGAATCCAAAAGGTTATCATTATGAAGGTAATTGGAAAAATGGACTTAAACATGGTTTTGGTACA
>NYTF01000051.1 GCA_002683355.1 Paracoccaceae bacterium
CTGGATCGGCACTTCCAGTCTTAGTAAACAATACATTTACACTTCTACTTTCAGCTTTAGTATTTGGATTATCAGTTTTTATGGCACCAGGAGCTGTAACTAACTTTACTAGAAAAAATTTGCCTCCAGAAAGTTGGGCTAGAGCAATGAGCCTTTTCACAGTGGTTTTTGCTATCGCACAAACAATGGGCCCATATGGAGCAGGGATTATTGGAGATTTTTTTAACGATATTGGCATCAGTTTACTAGTAGCAGCTGGGTTACTTCTAGCTGGCGCATTAATTTCACTGCAACAAAAACCTATACTAAGCTCAAAGTCATAAATAAATGAATATAGTCCAACGAAATAACGCTGTCGATATTGTACGCACTGCAGCATTATTTGGAATATGTATAGTTAACCTGCCATTTCTTGGTTTAAATTTTAACCAACAGACTGGGGGCAATTTAAATTCGCTGGATCAAACGACAATCTTCCTTGTCGAAGCTCTAATCCAAAACAAGTTTTTTCTGCTCTTTTCATTTATTTTTGGATGGGGTGTTCAAATTCAAATTAACTCAGCAAAGAAAAATAGTGTTAACTTTTCTAAGCGATATTTCAGACGACTTGTTTGCTTGGCTTTTATCGGGGCGTTGCATGCCATTTTAGTATTTTCAGGAGACATACTTGTTCTTTATGCAATATTAGGACTGTTTCTTTGGCTATTTAGAAATAAAACGTCACAAACATTATCCAAAATTGCTTTATCTATTTTATTGATAGCCTTGTTAGCACTAACAGGACTTGTATATTTGATAGCAACCTGGAAACCATTAATAAATTTGTTTCAAGATAACCACTCTTATCTAGGTGGTAGCTATCGAACAGCAACTTTAGGGCGGCTATCTCACTGGCCTGCCACTTTTATTTTCTTAACCTTATATCAAGGACCATTAGCTTTTGTTGCCTTCTTGTTGGGCCTTTCAGCAGCCAAAAGTAATTTTTTTGAAAAAAATAGCATTGGGCAAAAAGCTCTATCTAAGATCTTCCCATGGCTACTTATTATTGGTATTTTTACAAGTTTTTACCTCTCCCAATTACCTGCAAATGATGATAGCTTACTGTCTTTATTAAGATTTTTTGGCCTATTAATAATTGCGCCAGTAATAGCAGCTGCTTACTTACATATATTGCTATCAATAAGTAATCAAATTAACCTACCGAAAGTAATTCTTCGTGCTGGTCAAAATTCCCTAAGTTGTTATGTATTACAAGGTATAATTGCTGGATTAATATTTGGGGGTTATGGCTTAGGTTATTATGGTAAATTAGGTCATAGCACATTACTATTATTATCAATTTTAATAACTTTTATCTCTATTTTAATTACCAGCGTTATGGCTCACTATTGGACGAGAGCACCACTTGAAAAACTTTTACGGCAGTTTACTAATAAAGGGTTTTTACTCAAATAAACGGAACTTGTAATTTAGTTTTTTGAGTTACAATGCCACCTCTATTACCGATCTCAATCGATCCGTAACGCTGCTTAAAGCACTCTGGTAAATCACGATCATTAGGCATTGATAACCATAAACGCAACAAATGGCGTTTTTTATCTAAATCTTTCCAATCAACAAAACCTGTTCTATCGTGCAAGAAAGCGTGGTTATAAACAAATTGCATATCACCTGGCTTCAAGCGCATAGACAAATGTAACTTTGCATCATTGGCTAACGCATCAAATAAGTCCAGTGCCTCAATATGCTTTTTTGTTAGTTTTAAGACGCCAGAAAACCTTTGAGCACTATTGATATACTGCCTTTGATAAAAGACTGTTAAAAGATTATCTTTCAAACTTAAGGGTGGTATTGTTAGAAATGGTAATTCTCCGATTGGTACTTCTCCTCGGCGATCCGTAGCAATTGGGTCAAATAAATATTTAATCAAGTCAGGCCGCAACTCAACAATCTGATTATAAATTGTAACTGCACTCACAAGTAAAGAATCTCCACCCTCTTTAGCATCATTAATACATAACAAACCGACCACATCTGCTGAGTCAGTGTGGAAAGTTTGTCTTAGAGAGGTTTGATAGATTCGAGTATTTTGATCATCAGCATTTGCACCGGTATCACGCACATGGCCAAGTAGGTGACCATCTGCATTTTGAGATCTAGCATCTCCTAAATGAGCGCCAATCCCACAAAAAATTACTGCGATCATTTTTGCAGTATAACGTTTTACTGGCAAGCCCGTTAAAACCTCAAAGCCAATACCATTTAATAATTTTGTTGTTAATTCTTTTAGGTGCTCATCAAAGATTTTTAGTGGAAAATTCTTGCGATTGATCTCACTAATATCCACATCTAAACTGAANAAATGATTAGCAGCCTGCTCCAAATCTTCAATNAGTTCTNNAGACANATGAGTTTTCCATAAATCTTGCTTATTTTGAATTTCTGATCCTAACCAAGCTCGATNATCACAGATTTGTTTCATTCTTCCATTATCTTCCATTTAAAAAATTTAGAAATAAAATCAACTCCTTAAAAATCAATTAATTATATCGTCANAATGCAATAACTGATAATACAAACACCGTGACTCAGAAGTTAAGTGATACAACAATTAATAAATCCACAGCACACCTTAAGTTCTATATAAAGGTCGAGTTAGGCAAGTAGGACCTCCCTCACAACCAATGCACAACCCATCTCCATCAAATACTTGAACTTTAATCCCAAATAACTGAAGTTTTTGAATTGTTTTTGGTAAGCCATTTAACATAATGCAATTTCCTGGTGAGATGGCCAATACATTCGTACTTAAAGTATTGCTTTCTTCAAATTCTGACATTGGAGCTTCTATTAATTGGAACCCTTTGGAAGTTAATAGTTCATAAAGCCCAACTGGCAATAATGGCATTACCACCAACGCGGCTTTGGTATCAACCAAACTTATAAGAGACATCAAATGCAGGCAAGCAGCTGCCCCTGTATAAAATGGCAAATCAAATGAGAACACCTCAACACCTCGCGGCTCTAAGATTTCCTTTATTTGATCAATACCCAACTGATTTGTTCTAAACCCTCTTCCGACAACTAATGTTGTTTCATCTAACCAAANTGTATCTCCAGCTTCAGCTCTTGCAGCCCCAGAAATTGTTCCAATAATTGGTATGTTATGCGACTTGTAAAATATGCTATGCAAATTTTGCTCCCCCGCTCTAAGTGCCTTTCCTGGNGACATTAAGATTGCGCCATACTTTGTCATAAGCGAGGCATCATAAGTAAATACAGCGTCTGCATTTTNTGANTCATGNTCATTTATCCAAAAAATCTCAACGCCTGCATTTTCCAACAAACCAACAAATGACGCGTGAATTTCTTCTACTTTCTCTGGATCAAAAGCAGGCCCATAATGCCATTTACTCGGGTCAGCATTTTTTAAAGATTTACTAGGTTGGAGAACTGCCACTTTTTTCAAAGATGCAGTCATTGATGATACACTAAATGTCATTCATTGCCCTGAACACGATCAAGATGTTTTGCATCACTCGCACATAGATCCATTGCATCTTTTGTTGTTATCGCTGTCGNAAAATTCACCATGCAGGTTTGCGACTGCCATTTTATGTACTAGCTCTGGATCATAATCCGTCCCATCGTGACCAGTAACATTCATAGCTGCACACGCATCATGTACCAAATAGGTATCAAAACCCATATTTCCTGACATCCGTACTGTTGTTTCGATACAAACATTTGTAAAAAATCCCACGACCAAAAGTCTTTGCACTCCCGCTCGACGCAAATCTAATTCTAAAGAAGTGCCAATAAAACCGCTGTTCACATCTTTTTCAACAACAATGTCCCCCATCTCAGGCTCCATACCATCAAGTTGTTGACCACTTTCTAAGCTTAATTTCAAAGGTGAATTTTCTTCTCTTGAGTTATGTTTTGTGAAGGCAACTTTACGCCCAGATAAGCGCCATTCATTTAATATATTAATGATATTCGCTTCAGCATTGTAATTGTTCCGCCTTCCATTACTTCCACCATAATAGAATGTGTCATTCACACCTCTTTGAACATCAACCAAAAGCATGGCCGTAGAAGAATCAAATTTTTTAATCATTTTTAATCCTATTTAAACTCAAAATATTCTCTAATCGATTTTTTCTACAAACTCAAATTTTGAATAAAATTACTCTCTTGGTAACTTTTTTTCTTTATCATAGAACGGTAAACTTAAAATCTTACAATCAAATATTTGATTATCTGCTGCTTGAATTGTTAATTTTTTTTCCCTCCAGTTTGACGCTCTGTCAAAACGCACGTAGCCAATACCAGTTTTAAGAAAAGGTGAATATGCGCCAGTTGTAACCATCCCTACTTTTGATGCTTTATCAAATATCTTTAATCCACCTTTTGGTACAATGGATTGGCACTTTATTCCGTAAATTCTTGTATCTTTTGGAGCATTTGATTCAATCAAGGCCTGACGGCCAATAAAACTCTCCTTAGTTAAATCAACAAATTTTTCAAGGCCAGCTTCATAAGGCGTCATGGTGACATCAAAATCACTCCCACTATCGAATATGCCTGCTTCGATTCTTCTAATATTAATCGATTGCATGCTACTAAAAAGCATACCATGACCTTTGCCGATTTCAGTTAAATGATTCCAAAGAGCCATACAATTGGTGCTTTTTCCTTGCGTGTAAATTTCATAACCAAGCTCTCCCGACCAGCCAGTACGTGAAACATAAACCTCCTGCCCACCGATTGTAAAAAACCCAGAGTTAAAATATTTGAAAGTCGAATCAATCTGTCCATTAGAGGCATCATACATAATCTTGAGAGAGCTTGGGCCTTGAATTTGAAGAACCCTTGAGTTTGGATCAGATATTTTGACATCAAAACCATCTTTATGTGCTATCAACCAAGTATTCATGTCACCATCAGGTTGAACAAACCAGAAACGCTCACTTGAAAGTTTAAACAAAATTCCATCCATAAATATGCCACCATCAGAGGTGCAAGCTAACGAATAATACCCCCGACCGATACGTAACTGATCGACCCTTCGAGTAAATATCAAATTGAGAAATTTAACAGCATCGGGACCACTAATTTCTAAAGGACGTTCAGGCACGTCATAAAGAGCCGCATTTTGACGTAAAGCCCAATAAGTTTTTCCAATATCTTCACCATTATAATGCACATAAAGCCGACCAGCAGCGGCCCTCAAAATTGTNTCCTGGTTACAATAACATTGGTGNAATGGTGATAATTCAGCACTTCCTGCAAAAACAGGANAAACTTTATCTGGGTCTATAATTTTTTCCANNTGATCTGTTTTNTTTACCATTATTTTCCAAGTTTATCTGCTATNGCAACNATTCGATACATTTCACGCATNACTGGCTTTTCAATCAGCTTACCATCTATCACCACNAGGCCAGTATCAGCATCTTCAAAAGTCTTAATTACTCTNCGGGCTCTTGTGATGTTATCTTTAGAAGGNGTAAAAATGTCATTTAACGCNGCAATTTGTTTTGGATGAACAGATCCTTTACCAGCAAACCCAAGATCTTTTGCTTTTTTAGCTTCATCACACATCCCATCAAGATCTTGTAAATTTAAATAGGGCACATCAATTACATCTAATCCTGCCGATGCTGCTGCATGTACCACTCTTGAACGAGCATATATTAGCTGTTGCCAGTTGTTTTCACAACGCAATTCAGCAGCCATATCAACCCCACCAAAAAACATAGCTTCAATTCGACTACTGCAATTAGCAATCTCATATGCCGCTTCAAGTCCCGCATTTGTTTCAATTATTACATGCAATCTTGTTTTATGCCCTCGCTCAGTCAAAAGTTGATCAAGCATAATTATTTCATCTGGGGATTGAACCTTTGGCATCATTAGGCTTGGAGGAGGAGTATCAGTTGCTAAAATAGCAAGAACATCTTCGATTCCAAATCGCTCTCGCATCGAGTTTATCCTTAAAATTCTTTCAACCCCATCATCTGCTTGTGCAACCTCAAATAATTTCAGAGCTTTAATCCTTGCTTCTTCTTTATCCTTTGGAGCTATACCATCCTCCAATTCAATGCATACCATATCAGCGCCAGAAGCTAAGGCCTTTGGAAACATTTCTGGTTTCAATCCTGGTGTGAAAATAAAACTTCGACGGGGTCTTGGTAAACGTTCGCTCATTACTTCTTTCCTCACTCTTTGGTTATAAGTATAAAATTTAATATTATTGATTTACTAATAAATAATAATCATGATGCTTTTCGGGCCCTACTTTTCACCCAAAAATAAACTACAATCGAGTAGAGTTCTGATAACAGAGGATAATATACAGAACTTTTTTGAGACAGCTCATTTATATAATCCAAACTTAAATTGTTCTCTTTTGCTGCATTTACAATTAGTCTTAAATAACGTTTGGATGTTTTTAATTCTTCAATATCAGATTTATAAATTAATGTTTTTGATATATGTGATCCCGATTCAACCTCAATTGAAACATCTTGCACTAAATAATCCTCGCCCTCAGATGCGACAATGCGTTTGAAATCATCATCAGATATTTCATGCAACATACCTTCTACCCATGAGTTGTCTCTTTGCATGATATTACCAAATCCTGGTTCTACAAAATTAGGCCCTGGCATATTCATAACAAATTTATAACCATCAAGTTTGGCAACTGTGCTCCAAGTGGCTTTGACATTTCGAAATTTCTTCAAATAAGAGGCCGACATATTAGATCCATAACTGAAATATTTAATTGCCATTATTCATCCTCTTAATAAATGTATTTAAGTGCCGGTATTATTATTTGAAATCGCTATATACAACAAAATAATTTTAGGTAATTTTAGTGGAAAATAAAAGTGGATGATTAAAAATGACAACACCTGAAGAAAGATTGATTGATCTAGGTTACGAACTACCATTGCCAATTATTATTCCCAAAGGATTGCACCTTCCTTTTTCTTTTGTGAACATAAAAAAAAATCGAGTATTTATATCTGGTCATCCTAGGCATTCTAGCGGGGGTAAAATTGATGGGCCATATGGAAAAGTTGGAAAAGATCTTAGCATGGAAGAAGCTAATATCGCTGCAAAAGAGATAGCCCTTTCAGTTCTTTCAAATGTTAAACACGAGATAGGAGAACTTTCTCGCATTACAGGATGGTGTCGCGTGTTTGGTATGGTCAATTCAATACCTGAATTTAATGAACAACATCTGGTAATTAACGGCTTCAGTGACCTTATAATTGAGATATTTGGAAAACAAATTGGTAANCATTCGCGTTCGGCNATTGGGGTNGCAGGNTTACCAATGAATTTNGCAATCGAGATCGAAGGAGAACTTGAAATAGAATAAAATTACTGAAGAGACGCAACTAGACTTTTCAATTTTTTCTTAGTTTTNCCAAAAGCCTTAGCCTTAGCAATTTTGTCAATNTTTGANAGATCATCTCCNACTACNACCAAACCNATCATTCCCATACCTTTNTGAGGTGTACACCAATAATAGTAGATGCCAGGAGTTTCAAAGGTCATCGATGTTTCTTTATTTGGCTTTGATTTGAATTTTATCTTCATCGGTGCCGCTATCATTTCTACGTTATGGCCCTTTGACGTTGGTAACCATGTTATAGTATCACCTACGTTTATTCTCGCAACTTGCTCACTGAAAACCATTTTATTTCCATCTGAGTCCTTATTAAGCATCTCAATTATGATGTTTTCTGCTAGAGCAGGGGAGCAAACAAAAACTAATAACAGTATTGACAAAAACCTCATTTTTTACCTTTCAACATAAGAATATTTGGTTATCAAACAAGTAGTACATTTTGTTAAATAAAAAAGCGCCGAACTGCCGCATTAATTCGCATAGACGATTATCAATTGACTCAATTTAAATTAGCTCGTTTTCACGCTTTCCATAAAACTCTGAGGACGAGAAGTTTGCTCCACATTCAATGGCATTTCGATAGCCACTGTAGACCGCCCCTGCGATATGAGATGGTGCATCAGCATCTCCAATTTTAATAATCGAATGTTTTTTGCTATTGTCGACCATTTTAATTAGTGAATTATATAATTGTACTGAAGGAATTCTTCTGGTCAAAGGGATTACCCCGTCACANTTAATGNANATGCTTTCAGATGAGTAAATNCACTTTGCTTCTGCTACTCCTCTAGCTACATTAATTATTGTTTTATTGGTAATCACTTTCACATTTGCATCATAAAGTGCTAAATTAGAGGGCACTTGTTCATCAGTATATTCACCCCAGCTACACGCCCTGCCCGCTGGGGTCACTAACACAACACTATGTCCTCGCCTTGAAAGTTCTAAAGCCATCACAGAACCAATATAATAATGATCNTCATCATAAATTACTATCCGNTCACCATCAATTTTTTCACCATTTAANACATGTTCTGCTCCAATAATCATATTNGNATCAACAGTTTCAAAACCAGTATCACTATGTCGACCTAAAGCNTCTTCAGACCATTTTGCACCAGTCGCTATCATAACAAAATCTGCATTTAATTCTGTAACGTCCTTTGCTACTAGCTCACTTTCCCTATAAATTTCGACATTAGACAATTTATTTATTTGTGTAATTCTCCAATCGCTCACTCTCCGCCATTCTGCCAAGCCTAAAAGATTAGATTCCTTAATTACCCTTCCACCTAAATTTCGAGTAGCCTCAGCTAAAATGACTTCATTTCCTTGTTCACCCAATACCCGGGCAGCCTCAAGGCCAGAAGGCCCTGCTCCAACCACTAAAACTCGTTTAGGAGACTTTTTCTTTTTTATTTTCTCTGGGTGCCAACCAAAGCGCCACTCTTCACCCATTGTGGGATTTTGAGTACAGCGTATAGGAACCCCAAGGGAGTCATGTGCATAGCAGATATTACACCCTATACATTCCCTAATATCTTCAATTCTTCCTTCAGAAATTTTAATNGGTAAAAAAGGATCTGCAATTGACGGNCTAGCAGCTCCAATNAAATCTTGAGAACCATTTTTTATNAACTCTGCCATTTTATCAGGTGATGTAAAACGACCNACTGCCACCACGGGTTTTTTNGTTAGTAATTTAGCAGCNGAAACACTCGATACCAAAGATCCNTCTTTAACAAATCTAGANTTGCCCATTTCTGTATTATAATCATTAACGGTAAGGTCCCATAANTCAGGTAAATCAGCCAATAAGCCAAATGCGTCNTAACTTTCTGNNTCTTCAAGNTCTACACTAAAGCGCGTTGCTACCGCCGCTTTACCGGCAACTGCTTCTTTNGTCTCCTCGATCAATTCTTTGACCAATCTGATNCGATTTTCTAANCAACCACCATACTCATCTGATCTATCGTTTGTAGAAGANNTTAGGAATTCAGAAAGCAAGTATCCATGNGTTGCATATACATAAACAATATCAAAACCAGCAGTGACCGCACGAATAGCTGCATCTTTATGCCAACTTCGAATATTTTTGATGTCTTGTTTATCAAGAGCACGACCTTGGCCAGGATGATTGACACTATAATCAGTTTGAGGGCGATTTTGTACTCCGAGTGCAGGGATTCTTGTGCCCAAGTTGACAATCATTCCGCCGCCAATCCAGAGCTCAACTCCTGCTAATGCTCCATGCTCATGGACTTTACTCGTCATTAGACTGTGCGCTTTAATATCATTATTATCCCACAAAGCAGCGTAGGGGAAAGAATCGTTATCTGACGACGGATGAATCGAGCAATACTCTGTATTAACGACACCCCAGCCACCTTCAGCTTTGACACCCCTCATAGCAGCAGCTGTTTTTGGCCGTCTCCAACCCATTCCACTACAGTGAGGAACCTGATAAAATCTATTCTTTGCCGTTACAGGCCCTAACTGTATTGGCTCAAACAGTATATTGTGACGCTGGTTGCGCATTTAGGCTGCCCCTTAACTGATGACATAAGGATAAGTTACAGAATAAAACTGTGCAAATTATTCAAAAATATTAATATCTAATTCTTTATATTTGAACAGTATAAATTCAATCCATCTGTTTATTTTATTTTCAATTAACAATAAATAATGTTTTTATCAAACGACCGGTCTAACAATCATTTCAATCACAATTTCATCCAAATTATAATTACTCAACAAATCCTTTCCAACCAGACATGTAGTTAATAAATTTAGTTGATAGACCTTCAGATGCTAAGTAATCTCGTGACACTGGCGTTTTGACTGGCTCAAAACCAGGNTCAGCTGCATAGAGCTCTGGAAAATTATGCTGTATAATTGCAGCCCTTCCAAGCATCACCCAGTCAACACCAGAGTCCATTATTTTCTCTGCATCCTGAGGCGTCAATATCTTTCCAGCAACTCCCAACTTCGTATTTGCTCTCTTTAATTTTGTGAAGTGTGAAAGCAACGAATCGCCCTTATGTTCTTCTTCTTCTGGTTCTTTAAAGACATCCCACAAAGACATATCCAAGAAATCAATTTTTCCTGAAACCATTAAATCTTCAGCCAATTGCTTTATTTCACTCAATTTCATATTAAACCTTTCAGGCGACAACCTGACACCTAATACAAAATTGGCACTGCANCGTGCNCGAATACCATCAATAATTTCATAAAGAATACGACACCGGTTTTCTAAGTTACCACCGTATATATCATCTCTTTGGTTTATCTCAGAACTCAAAAACTGGCTAATAATATATCCATGAGCACCATGAATTTCGACACCGTCAAAGCCTGCTTGTTCAGCACGGATTGCGGCGATTATAAAATCCTCTTTAAGATTTCTNACTTCTGCTATTGATAAAGCTCTAGCGCCAAATTTTTCATTTTTAGATGGGCAAACAGGCGCTTCNCCAATGATGTCAAAAGGAGACCTCATGCCAGCGTGATGAATTTGGCAGATTGACATACTCTCGTNTNCCCTTATCTCCTTGGATAATCTAGCTAATCCATCAATATGCTTATCCGAAAAAATACCTAATTGTCCGGGAAAACCTTGGCCAATGGCCTGAACATGAGCAGCACAGGTCATTGTTACACCAAAGCCACCAGCTGCTCTCATAGTTAGCCACTTAAATTCTTCTAAAGACAAGACACCGTCATTGTAACTTTGTGTATTCGTAAGTGGAGCAAGCATAAAGCGATTTTTCATAGAATAACCACTTGAGAATTCTAAGGGGCTTAACAAATTAGACATAAATTGATCTCCATAAAACTTTAAATTCAAAACGACACAAAGTCTTAGGTTATCAAGCTTTTCAGATTGTACAATAAAGTCTTTTATAGGCGTTAAATATTATCTAATCAAAAATTGGAAAGTAAATCAAAATTACCAATGAGAGNACACCTATAAAAATGGTTTGAAAAAACAATAAAATTATGGCTGAACCACCCACATTTAAAACGTCCTGAAGGGAAGTTTTTAAACCAACCGCGCCAATCGCTATTAGTAGAGACCATCGCGAGACTTTTTCTGATAATGTCTGAATAAAACTTGGCACTATGTCTAATGAATTGATAAAAACCATTACAACAAATGCAATCACAAAAACAGGTAATATAGTTGGTTTCACTTTATTTTCTGAAATCTTAGATATTTTCAATTGAATAGTCAGTGATGCAATTATTATAACTGGTGCTAGTAGTGATACTCTAATCAACTTAACGAGTGTAGCTATCTCACCCGTTTCTTCAGAAATTGAGAATCCTGCACCAACCACCTGGGCAACATCATGAATTGTTGTGCCAATAAAAATTCCAGCTAATCTATTATCCAACCGCAAAACTTCAACCAAAATAGGATAAAAAATCATTGCCAATGTCGATAATAATGTTACGCCAACAATTGTAAAAATGAGCCGTTCCTCTGTGCGAGCATCACGAGGTAAAATCGCAGAAATAGCCATTGCGGCAGAGGCTCCACAAATTGCAACTGCACCAGATGATAAGAAACCAAATTTAAATCCATGACCACACAGTCTTGCAGCGAAAATTCCAAACATTATTGTAAATATTACTAATCCTAAAATTACAATAATAGCCGTAAAACCCAACTGAACAGCCATATGCCAGCTAATTTTCATACCTAAAAGAATAATCCCAAACCTAAGAACTACTGTGGCAGAAAATGATATTCCTGAATTACAGTAGGTCTCTTTTGATAAAAAATTCAGCGCAATCCCAAACAACAATGCCATCAGCATTGCTGGAGCACCATAGTGATCAGAAATAAATTGTGCAGCAATTGCAATTAACGCAGATACAAAGAATCCAGGAAATAAATTTATTATTATCTCTTTGAAGACACTAATGTTTGTGATTTTTTTCCAGTCGTTCATTCTCGCCCTGAGCTGTTCAAATGTGTTGCTTGAAGCTGGGAAGATGCCTGGCTATTTATTTACTACTTTTAATACTCTCATTGATCAGATAACACAAATATTGGCAAGGACACCAAAAATGCCACATAACGTTCTTAAAACTTAACCAATTGATTTTTTACCTTACTATTTTAAGGAGTATTATTTGGCACATGTATCGTACAAAATAGGTGTCTTATTAGTGATGTGTGCTGGATTATGTTGGTCTGGCATGGGAACATCGATCAGATTTGTTGATAATGCGACAACATGGCAAATACTTTTTTACAGATCACTTGGAATGATATTTATTCTTTTGATTTATGTATTTTGGCAATCAAAAGGCCATGCCATTAAAGATTTGAAAAATGTTGGCTTACCGGGAGTAACCGCAGCTATTTCTTTGGTTTTAGCTTTTGCTGGAAGCATCTATGCCTTCCAATCAACGTCCATTGCAAATGCAGCCTTCATATTTGCTTGCGCACCGTTCTTGACTGCCATCTTAGCCTGGCCTCTATTAAAAGAACCCATTCGCAAGAACACTTGGTGGGCATTATTACTTTCAATAATTGGTGTTTTAATCATGGTCAGTTCAGGATTATCTTTCAGTGGATTAAAAGGTAATCTTGCTGCATTAATCTCTGCTCTTGGCTTTGCTGGATTCACTATATCGCTCAGATGGGGTAAACTAAATAATATGACACCAGCTATCATTTTAGGAGGCATTTTCTCTATATTTTTCGCTATGTTCATCTTACTAGCCAATCAAAACGGATTAGTTGTATCCATTTCAGACGCTATAAAATCTATCGCGATGGGTATATTCTTATTGGGTGGAGGTATGGTTCTTTTCTCGATTGGCAGCAAAGTTTTAACCGCAACCAATTTAGCACTTTTGAGTATGGTAGAAGTAGTGCTCGCGCCCGTTTGGGGTTGGCTAATACTGAGAGAACAAGCAGAATTCTCTACTCTCTTGGGCGGTGGAATTTTATTTTTTGCTCTTATTCTCAACGCGTTTTCAGGCGTGCGTAAAACCTAGAAATAAACTCATATTCCACTATCTGAAAGATAATTATCTGCGATTTTTACAAATGTATCGAAACTATCAGGATTAGCCATTGAGTCTTTGTTAACTACTTTATTGGCCTTTCCACCTAAAAATAATTTTTTGACTGGAATCTCTAGTTTTTTACCTGATAAAGTTCGTGGCACTTGATCAACCTGAATGATTTTATTTGGAATAAAACGAATAGAAATTCCATTAATAATTGTCTGGTTTATTATGTTTGACAAGTGCTCATCAAGATTCAAGTCATGATCCAAAACAACAAATAAAATCATCAAACTTTCTTTATTTAAGAATTCTAAATCGATAACAAGACTATCGTGAACCTGGCTTAACGATTCAACAGCTTGATAGATTTCTGATGATCCTAATCTTAATCCACTTCTATTTATTGTAGCATCAGAACGACCATAAATAATCGATTGACCTTCCACAGTAAACTCTATCCAATCTCCGTGTCGCCAAACTCCAGGGAAAGTATCGTAATAACTAGAAATCAAACGTGTATTTTGTTCATCACCCCAAAAGTATAGAGGCATTGAAGGTATAGGCTTAGTACAAACCAACTCACCAACTTTACCAACGAGCTTTTCACCTTCTTCATTGAAAGAATAAACAGCAATTCCCAATGCTTTCGCCTGCATCTCTCCATTTCTGACAACAGCCATGGGATTTCCTACAACAAAAGCAGCAGCCAGATCTGTGCCGCCAGAAATAGGCGCCAGCCAAACATCAGCTTTTACAGATTTATAAATCCATTGATAACCATCAGTACTTAATGGTGATCCAGTCGAACCCAAAGACTTTAAACTCCTCAAGTCAATTTCTGTGCGAGGGGTAACACCAGCTTTTAAACAGGAAGTGAAGAAAGCAGCTCCAGCACCAAAGTAACTCAATTTTTCTTTACCCACATGTCTCCATACTTCTAACATATCAGGTCGGTTTGGGGCAAAATCAAACAAGACTACTGTTGCTCCTTGAGATAAGGCAATCCACTGCGTATTCCACATTATCCAACCAGAAGAAGTCAACCATGCAAAGCGATCCATGGATGATAAATCCATGTTTAATGATTGAGCAGCCGCTACTACCAAAATACCACCATGCCCATGGACAATTGGTTTTGGACTTCCTGTAGTTCCGGAAGAATACACAATCCATAATGGATGATCAAAAGGGACCTGTGTCGGAGTTAAGTCAACTTCTTTAGTTAACAAAGGGCCCCAACTTAAGGCATCTTCTAGTAATGGACCAACTACAGGCAAGATAATTGTTTTTTGAAGACTTGGTAACCCATTAATAATAGTTTTCAAAACTTCTCTTCGGTCGATTGTTTTATCTGCATAAATATAACCATCCTGCGCGATTAAAATTTTAGGTTCGATTTGTTTGAACCGGTCTAATATGGCAACATGGCCCATATCAGGAGCACATATCGACCAAATTGCTCCCAAGCTTGCGGACGCTAGAAATGCAATTAACGCTGCAGGAGTGTTGGGCAAAACAGCAACTATTCTATCTCCTTTAATAACTCCCATTTTTTTAAAGTGATCTGCTAAACTGGAAACTTGTTGAGAAAGTTCTGACCAAGTTAAGGTCTCTTTTCCATGGGTTTCTGAGTAACTTACAATTGCCATTTTATGAGGAGTAATATCTTTTGCTCGTAGAAGCTGTTCAACATAATTTAACTCGCAGTCAATAAACCATTCCGCACCAGGCATTTTCTTTTGACCTTGAATTTTTGAATAAGGTTGGCTGGATTTTAGATCAAAATACAGCCAAATTGTTTCCCAAAATTGTTCTAAATCATTGATACTCCACTCCCAAAGATCCTGATATGTAGAAAAATTAAGCGAATAATACTTTTTCAACCAATCCATGTATTTAGCTAATGCTGAATCTTTAGAACGCCCTTTAGACGGCCTCCATAAAATTTCACGATTGAAATCCATAATTACCTTCTCCAACTTATATTTATTCAATCACAAATGCTAATATTAATCAGTTTCTCATGTTAATTTTGACCCATCATAGTTACAACCCCTTTTGTAATTTGATTGATAACATTCATTCGTGTAATGAGTTCAAAATACATATTGCACTTAAAAGAGGTGAATTATGAAAGCAATTCTAAGCCATACTGCTGGAGGTCCAGACACTCTAGAATATACGAATATTTCAATTAACGAACCCAAGTCAGATCAGATACGTATTTGTGTAAAAGCTGCAGGTGTAAATTTTCCTGACACTCTTATTATTCGTGATTTATATCAGATAAAACCACCCAGACCATTTTCTCCAGGTGGCGAAGTTGCTGGAATAATTGAAAGGATTGGGAGCGACGTTAAGGATTTTGAGATTGGTGACAGAGTGCTAGCTGTTCCTGGATACGGCGGTTTCGTTACTCACATCAATGTACCCGCCGTCACAGCAGTGAAGATACCAAAAAATATGCCATTTACCGATGCAGCTTGCTTTATCTTTACATATGGCACTTCTCACTATGCACTTCGAGACCGGGCTGAATTAAAAGCAGGTGAAACACTATTGATCCTTGGTGCTTCAGGTGGGGTTGGTGCAGCTGCGATTGAAATAGGGAAGGCATTGGGCGCGAGAGTAATAGCCGCAGTTTCATCTGCCGAAAAAGCTACTTTCTGCAAAAATATAGGTGCCGACGAAACCATAATATATCCAAAAACATTGAACCGAGACGCCCAGAAGGAATTATCAACTAAAATAAAAGCAATCGCTGGTCCAAACGGGGTAGATATAGTTTATGACGCTGTTGGTGGTGACTATGCAGAGCCATGTATTCGATCTATGGCTTGGAATGGTAGGTTTTTAGTTGTTGGATTCCCTGCTGGAATTCCTAAAATACCTTTAAATCTAACATTGTTAAAAAGTTGTCAAATTGTTGGGGTTTTTTGGGGTGCATTTACTAAACGGAATCCAGAGCAACATCAAAAATATCTAAATGAATTATTTGATATGTATCGAAATAGTGAAATAAAACCCAGAATAACAGCATCCTTCTCTTTAGAAGAGGCAGCGAAAGCTCTTTCAAGTGTTGAACGGCGAGAGTCTTTGGGTAAGGTCGTTTTAACAATGGAATAGTTTAATTAAAAAGATAAAAAATCCATAATATTTCCAAAAGGACATCAAAATGAAGACCAAAATTACTGAGATGCTAAATATCGAACATCCTATTATTCAGGGCGGAATGCACTTTGTTGGGTTTGCAGAACTAGCGGCGGCAGTATCTAATGCTGGAGGACTTGGCACGATAACAGGATTGACTCAAAAAACACCTGAAGACCTAGCCAACGAAATAAGTAAATGTAATGATATGACAGACAAACCTTTTGCTGTTAATCTCACTTTTTTACCTACTGTAACCGCCCCTGATTATCCGGCTTATGTAAAGGCAATAATAAAAGGTGGTGTTAAAGTGGTGGAAACGGCAGGGCGCAACCCCGTGCAAGTTCTACCATACTTAAAAGATGCTGGAATAAAGGTAATACACAAATGCACCTCCGTAAGACATGCCCTAAAAGCTCAAGATATCGGTTGTGACGCTGTATCAGTAGATGGTTTTGAGTGCGGAGGTCATCCTGGTGAGGATGACATACCAAATATGATACTTTTACCAAGAGCAGCAGACGAATTGGAAATACCTTTTGTTTCATCTGGTGGACAAGCTGACGCAAGATCATTGGTAGCATCTCTCGCAATGGGTGCTGATGGAATGAACATGGGAACTCGCTTTATGTGTACAACTGAAGCTCCAATTCATCAAAGAGTAAAAGATGCAATCGTCGCTGCATCAGAACTAGATACGCGTCTAATTATGCGACCATTAAGAAATACGGAAAGAGTATTAAATAATAAAGCCGTTGAACGAGTATTAGCTGTAGAAAAAGAATTAGGGCCAGAAATTAAATTTGAAGACATTTTAGAAGATGTAGCAGGTGTTTATCCAAAGGTAATGCTCGAGGGAGAGATGGATATTGGTGCTTGGTCTTGCGGTATGGTAGCGGGGTTGGTTCATGATATTCCGACATGTAAGGAGCTAATTGACCGGATCATGTTTGAAGCAGAAGAAATAATTCAATCAAGGCTGAAATATATGCTGGAGGCTACCGCACAAGTTTAGAAGGATTGCTTGTATATCTACAAAATCACAGATAACACACCGGCAACCTTACTTCAGTTAGATGATGACCACGGAGAGAATTTTATGATTGGATACGTCATGGTCGGTACAAACGACTTAAATAATGCGTCGAAGTTTTATGATCCCGTATTGGAAACTCTTGGTTTAATAAGAGGAATAACTGACGCAGAATATATTGGGTATGGCTCATTACAATCACCTAAATTGATTGAATTCTATCTAACAAAGCCTTTTAATGGAGAAGCTGCTACNTCTGGAAATGGCACAATGATCGCTATGTTGGCAAAATCAAGAAATGACGTGGATAATTTCCATGCTACTGCCCTAGCTAATGGTGGNATCGATGAGGGNANGCCTGGAACAAGAATAGATGNTGATGAAACCTACTACGCTTACGTNAGAGATCTCGANGGAAACAAAATTTGTGGTTATTGTGAATANNNTNTAANATTAAAAGANTTTNNAATTTTAAACATNNANTAGGAGNNTTAAATTATGTCGAAAGTTTATCAAGTTGTTATTTANACAAGTATNTTGGATGAAACAAAACTTGCGAANTACGCCGCCTTNGCTGGNCCAGCAATGCAGGCTGCNGGAGCAAAATTNTTAGCAAGAGGCGTGCCAATTGCAGTNAAAGAANAGGGNCTAAANACCCGCACTGTTGTTATTGANTGGGANAGNATGNATGCNGCAGAAAAAGGTTACGCAAGTGAGGGCTATCAGAAAGCGTTATCGGCATTAGATGGTGGAGCAATTCGCGAATTTAGGTATGTAGAAGCTGCCTAACTATTAAATANGTAGTAGTTATTTTAGTTGAAAATTTAGTATTGATATCCCTACCTTTTAATTACCCTTACGTAATGTGACCTTTCCTTATCAAAAATAAGGAGAAGAAAATGACCGTGACTATGGGTATTATTAATAAGCCAATACTGGGAAAGGCAGAGCTAGCTAAATCAAGATTACAGCGAGTTTCTAAGATTATATCTCCACACTGGGACGAAGTTATGCTTAGTAATGTAATAGCTGGCGAAGGCGCAGGCGACATTCATCTGTATGCCAGTGCTAAAGATTTTGAGTCATACGCCAATGCNNTAGATGCATTAAATGTTGATCCTGAAATGCAAAGCTTTAATTCTGAACGAAATGCAGACCCAGCAAGTGTTATTGTTGGACCAAATATTTTCCGTACAATTTCTGGGAAAGCCGATTTAAGCAAGAAAGTTTCACTTCAGCGCGTGTATACGATGACTCGCGAGAATGTTAATGAGGCACTGAAAATGATGCCAGAATTGACTGATATTGCGAAAGCTCAAAATGTAAATGTATTTGTAACAATGCCGATTGTTGCCGCCGATAACACAAAAATGGGGATAATTTATCAATCAGACAATCTCCAAACTTGGGGTAAAGCAACCGACCATACAATTGCTTCAAAAGAATTTCAGGCGATAGTGCTAAAAGGCAGCCAGTTGGGAACGCTCACTCACTCAAGGCTTTTACATGCAATATAAATATAATTTTTAATTTTGATAATCACCAATTTCCCATTAAAACAAATCCAGCGATTCTGTATATGATTATGTTTAAGGAGCGCTTTCAAAGAATAAGAAAAGTAAAATTAGCAACAACTTATGGAGTACAAAATGTCAATTTCAGAAAATTATACTGATGCATCTGTAACGCCACCCATGGGTCAAGCCATTCCACTTGGGGTACAACATGTTTTAGCAATGTTTGCTTCAAACGTGACACCTTCTATAATTATNGCAGGTGCTGCTGGCTTAGCTTTTGGTGGGGCTGAACAAATNTATCTAATACAAATGGCAATGCTTTTTGCAGGTATTGCAACTCTATTTCAAACTATTGGTATTGGCCCAATTGGATCCAGATTACCTATNATGCAGGGCACAAGCTTTGCATTCGTCTCAGTACTATTTGTTATTGCAAAAACTCAAGGCCTGGGTGTCGCGTTAACAGCCTGCCTTATCGGAGGGGTAATACATTTCTTTTTGGGTTCAATTATTGGTAGAATTAGATTTCTATTTCCTCCTTTAGTTAGTGGCCTAGTCATATTAACAATCGGTCTTTATCTTATTCCAGTAGCCATAAAGTATGCTGCTGGTGGCGCAGCCAAATTTCAGATGGAGGCAGCAAGCTACGGTTCTTTAATGCATTGGACNGTTGCTGGATGCGTAATTGTAGTCTCCTTCATATTNAAATTTTGGGGAAAGGGTCTAGTTTCGTCAGCAGCATTATTAATTGGNCTTATCGCTGGTTATGTTCTGGCGTGGNTATTTGGAATGGTTAATTTCGGTGGCGTAGCAAAAGCTGGCATCATAGCTGTACCGAATTTTATGCCGTATGGCTTTGAATTCAGTTTAGGCGCAGTAATCGCTGTAACATTGATCTGTATAGTATCTGCAATAGAAACAGTTGGTGATACATCTGGCACTACTAAGGCAGGTGCTGGCCGAGATGCGACAGATGACGAGATTTCTGGTGCCACTTACGCGGATGGATTAGGGACGGCAATAGCTGCTGTATTTGGTGGCTTACCCAATACATCATTCAGTCAAAATGTAGGTATCATTGGTATGACTGGAATCATGAGCCGACACGTAGTCACAATTGCTGGAGTAATAATGATAGTATGTGGCCTTCTTCCAAAAATTGGGGCTTTGATTGCTTCTATGCCAATGCCTGTCTTAGGTGGCGGAGTTATTGTGATGTTTGGGATGGTTGTTGCAGCAGGTATGAACATGTTAAGCGAAGTGAAAATGAATCGCAGAAACATGATGATTATTGCGGTGTCACTCGCTGTTGGTTTAGGCTTAAATTTAGAGCAATCTGCAGTACAATATTTACCAGGTGTCATAAAAACAATAGCGGTTTCTGGATTATTGCCAACAGCTTTAATAGCAATTATTTTGAACCAAATATTGCCTGAAGAAGACTAAAATAATTTAATGGAGGTTACGCTAAAAAGTAGCCTCCACTAAAGCCTCACCAAATTAAAAAAAAAATTGGAATTGGAATATTAGTTGAATACTATCACAAATAGCGCTCCAAATGATGTTGCCAGAAAATCATTAAATTCGGGGGTACCACTAGTTTTCTGATCAATTACTTCTTTTGCACCCCCAATCGTTGTTGAGACAATAAAACCAAGTAATAGTGAGCCAGTAGAAACTGAAACTAACCGAGAAATACCAGCACCCACAATAAAGTGCATTTGTTTATCAACTGGTGTTAAAAATTTCGTCGGATTACCTAAATTAAAGTTATTCTTCGTATTCTTAATATCATCTGCGCTCACGGGAGCCACAAAAAATGCCAACAATAAAATTAACGCAATAGCAAAAACCTTCATTTATTCATTCCATTTCACAAATTACACTTTAATTGCAAACCATGATTAAATTTGAAAATATTCTAGTAAAAAGCAAACAGTCAATCGTAACTCTTGTTCACCATACAGTTAATCATGTATAAATAAAATCAGAGACTTAAAGAGTTTAAGTGAAATGAATTATAGAAAAATTGATGCCCTTTTAAAGCAAAAAAATTTGAGGATTTTAGGAGGATTCCATCCAAAACCTGAGGATGATGCTCCTCCGAATAGTAAAACTTTAATTTTACTTGGCCCTTTTGAACCAAAATTCTGGTCAGAATTTAAAAATAGTTTGGAGTATCAAAACAAGATCAAAAATCCCTTAGATAATTGGTCAGAAAGAGTGATTAGCGCTATTGCAAAAAAACTTGAAGCAGAACCAATTTTTCCATTTGGCACTCCACCTTCTAAGCCATTTTATAAGTGGGCTTTACGTACACAAAGGGCTTACAAATCTCCTATTAATTTACTGGTGCATGACACAGCTGGACTGTTTGTTTCATACCGTGGTGCCTTATCATTTGAGACCCAAATAAAATTACCAAACACTAAAAATAGTCCATGCTTGAATTGTCAGGCGCCATGTTTGACAGAATGCCCTGTTGAT
>NYTF01000003.1 GCA_002683355.1 Paracoccaceae bacterium
GTCAAAGCTTCAGAAAGTTTTTTTGGATCAACTGAGGCACGTGGAAAAAATACTTTAGACCAAAATTTGTTCGTATGTCCTTTGTCTGCCTTTTTTCTTATTTTATTTGGGGACCAGTCTTGCCGAGTGATACCCAAGAATATATCTAAATCAACATCAGAATGTGAAACAAGTATCGCTTTATTTAAAACTTCGTGATTTTCTTTCCAATTATGAAATGGAGAGTCGCTTTTGATTAAATCTGCCTTGTTTGCTAATATTATATCCGCACTTTGTATTTGAGAAATTACCGTATCTGCAATATATTTGTCATTTAGTTGGTCTTGAATTTGTTCACAATCAATTATTGATACGATGCTTTCAGTAAAACCCTCAGTTATTAGAGAGATTGAGCTCTCAATTGCACTTGGTATCGCAACCCCACTTGCTTCCAAAATAATGTGATCAGGTTTATTGTCCAAACTCGTTAACTCTTTAAGAGACAAAAGCATATCATTACCATATGAACAACAAATACATCCTCCTGCGAGAGAAATCATATTATCATCTTGTGCTATTATTAAATCTTCATCAATTGCAAGATTGCCAAATTCATTTACTAAAATCGCTAACTTTAAACCGTTAGCTTTACGAAGTGCATTATTGACTAAAGTAGTCTTCCCAGCACCAAGATAACCTGAAATAATAGTTACCGGTAGAGCCTTTGGGCCAATCATAATAAACTCGCATCAAAAATACGCCCTGCCTGCATAGTTCCCCAAATTTTTATGTCCTTCAGTTCGTTAGGATTAACCAAAAATGGATCCTCTTCTAATATTGCCAAATCTGCTCTCTTGCCAGTTTCAAGAGACCCAATTTCATCATCCATATGTAACGTGTATGCTGCACCTAATGTGATGGCATACATAGCATCTTCAATTGCAATCCTCTCTTCCTCGCCTTGAATACGCCCAGACGCAGTTTCTCTGGTTACTGCACACCAGGCTGTGAATAATGGTCCTAAAGGTGTCACAGGCGCATCAGAATGAATTGCCATTGGAACTTTAGTTTTTAACGCCGTTTTGCATGCGTTCATTCTTGAAGCTCTATCTGGACCTACCGTAAGCCGATAGTGCTCATCTCCCCAATAGTAATGATGATTTGCAAACAAATTAACACACATATCTAATTTTTTCATACGTCTAAATTGTGCAGCATCTGCCAATTGGCAATGCTGTAGTGTAAAGCGGTGATCTGGACTTGAATATTTTCTCAAAGCACCTTCCAACATATCCAGAGCCATTTCTGTAGCTTCATCACCATTTGTATGTGTGTGTACCTGTATTCCTGCTTCTAGAGATAATTTATATAAGTCAGATAATTGATCAGGAGCTGTATACCAGAGACCATTTGGAGCTCCATTATGATATCCAGGCCATCGCATTCTAGCAGAAAAACCTTGGATGGAGCCATCTGCAACTGCCTTTATTCGCCCAAGCCTTAATCTTTCCGTGCTCTTTTTCTTTAATGCTTGAACGAGCTCAACGGTCTCTTTCGCTGTTGCTCCAAGAAACACCTTTAAGGCAACTACACAAGCAGGGTAATTTTTATTATTAGTAATTTTAATCATCGCATCAACACCATCTTCAGTTAAGCGAGCGGCCAAATCCGTGACTGTTGTTACGCCTGTTCGAACACATAATTTTCCAAAAGCGATTAGTCCTGCTTCGTCACTATCAGTTAAAGATCTATTGAAACCAACATGGACACCAACAGGGGTCATTGCATCAGGACCATAAAGCTCACCAGTTGGATACCCTTCCTTATCCAAAGGAATCCCAGGATGGTTAATTCCCGTTTTCATTAAACCACCAAGCTCCAATGCTTTAGAATTAACATTCATGATGTGTCCTGAAGCATGTAATATTCCAATTGGACGAGTCTTAGACACCCGATCTAAATCAGCTCTAGATACTCGTTTATTACCCATATAAATTGGGTCAAGTTGCCATCCAGACAACGCATCATCTGACCCTAATAATTCCTTATCAGCCTTTTTTAACCTATCTATAACTTCTTCGATAGTTTTTGCACCACTCCAGACTTTGCCATCTGGATCCGTTCGATCAAAGTAACCACAATAGACATATCGCCACAAAGTACCCTCCATTGTATGCGCATGTCCTTCCACAAAACCAGGCATAATTACTTTGTTTTTGAATGAATCGTCTAGATTATAATCTCCCCATTTTTCTAACTCGGCGAGATCACCAGTTCCCAAAATTTTACCCTCTTTGACTGCTAAATGAGAGGCGAATGGCCTAGCAGGATTCATAGTAATAATTTTTTCAGCAGAATAAATTGTTATCATTTTTTTACCCAATTGTTTGAAATCATCTTTTATAGAACCATCGATATACAAGAAGCTAAACATTAAACTTTGAAGTTATCAATAAACTTTCAAGAACTTATTTAAATCAATATCCTCAAGTTAAGTCATTAAATTAAAATTTGATCCAACTCAGAGCATTATTTCTCAACCAATCATTGAAAAAAATTTCAATTTTAAATATTTATCTCTTGCAATAACAAAACGCTTAGCTAGGCTTGAGACACGTAATACAAATATAAGAATATAAGAATTCATAAATTCTAAAAGGGGGAGATTTTAAGTGAAACATTTAATAAAGAATTTATTCGCAGCTACTGCAGCTGTATCAATCCTAGCTTCGGCTGCTCTTGCCGGTGATACACCAAAAAGAGGTGGAACTCTAATAACTGCTTTGGGCAACACACCGAGAGTATTGAATCCAGCTGTGCAATCAGGGATCGTAACAGGATTTCCAGGTGCACAATTATTCGCATCACCATTGCGCTATGATGAAGATTGGACACCGCAGCCATACTTAGCAAAAAGTTGGAATGTATCTGACGATGGTTTAACCGTTACGCTAAACTTAGTTGAAAATGCTAAGTTCCACGATGGCGCACCAATAACTTCTGAGGATATCGCGTTTTCCGTAGATATAATTAAAGCACATCATCCTTTCAAATCAATGTTTGCTCCTGTTCAGTCTGTTGACACACCTGATGCTCACACGGCTATTTTGAATCTTAGTCAACCACATCCAGCCCTAATGTTGGCAATGTCTGGGCAATTGATGTCAATAATTCCAAAACACATTTATGGGGATGGGCAAGATCCAAAGAACCATCCGCGAAATAATGTAGATCTTGTAGGTTCAGGACCATTCAAACTGGTTGAATTTAAGCAAGGTGAGCATGTAATTCTTGAACGTTTTGATGATTTTTTTATTGAAGGGCGTCCCTATTTGGACAAAATCGTAATGAGAATTATTAAAGATCCTCAAGCTCGTGTGATTGGATTAGAAAATGGCGAAATCCATCTTTCTGGTTTTGAAAGTCAGCCTCGTAATATTAATCGACTTAAAAAAGCAGCTCACCTAACTGCAACACCAGAAGGGTATGGTGCTATTGGGCCTCTGGATTGGTTGGCGTTTAACACTAAAGAAGGCCCTACTTCTCACGTAAAAGTACGACAGGCTATAGCCCATGCTGTCGACAAAAATTTCATCTTGAAAGCAATTATGTTTGATACAGCGGTAGAGGCAAACACGGGGATTCATCCTGATAGCCCATTTTATAACGGAAACGTTGAAACCTATCCTTTAGATCTAGACAAATCCAATGCTTTACTTGATGANGCNGGCTTTCCAAAAGACTCGGACGGAATCAGATTTGGTCTAACCATCGATTTTGGATGGCCAGGNGTAAAGCCACAGGTNGAATATGTTCGAGCAGCTCTCAAAAAAGTAGGTATTGATGTCACAGTGCGAACATCNGCAGANTTTCCAACCTGGGCGAAAAAGATGGNTACAATGGATTTTCAAATGAGTTGGGATACTGTATTTAATTGGGGTGACCCTGTAATTGGCGTTCATCGAACTTATCTGACGAGTAATATAGCAAAAGGTGTTTGGTCAAACACCCAAGGATATTCAAATTCAACAGTTGATGAAATCCTTGATGTTGCGAGTAAGGAAAAGGATCCTGAAAAGCGGAAAGCACTTTATGCAGAGTTCCAGCAGATAGTAGCAGGTGACGTGCCAATTTATTTTACCAATACGCTACCTTATCACACAGTATATAATAACAAAGTTGGTAATCCACCGTTAGGTATTTGGGGAACAAGCTCTCCAATTGATATGACTTACCTTAAGTAAAATATTGAATACGAGGGGAACTCTATCCCCTCGTATTTTCTCAACAACTTCTCATTAGGAATATCTGTTTGGCAATTCTTTACACTATAGCCACTAGGATTATGTATGCTGGAATTTTATTGCTTGCAGTAATAATTCTAAATTTTGGNATGATGCATCTGGCCCCAGGTGACGTGGCGGACTCGATTAGCCAATCAATGGGAGGAGCAGATGAACAGGTTTTAAATGAAATCAGGGCGACCTATGGCCTAGATAAACCCTTTATTATACAATTGGGTTCTTATATTGGAAAAGTTCTGCGTTTTGATTTAGGTTATTCGTTTTTTTACACCCAACCAGTATCACAATTGATTTTCCAAAAACTACCAGCAACCCTTTTACTAGTTATAACAGCACAATTTCTTGCATTGATTGTCGGAGTATTCCTTGGTGTTTATTCTGCTCAGCGCCCAAATGGCATATCAAGCCATTTTGTTTCATTCTTTGCACTTTTTGGATACTCCGCTCCTGTCTTTTGGTCTGGTTTATTATTATTAATCGGGTTTTCCTTACATATTCAATGGTTTCCNGTNGCTGGAATGCGGGACGTGACTATTGAAGGTAATTTCTTNGAGGAAGCTATAGATGTCATAAGACATATGGTGTTACCAGTAATAACCCTCGCGTCTATATTTTTAGCCCTTTATTCACGACTTTCTAGAGCAACAATGATGGAAGTTTTGGGCAGTGATTACATAAGNACNGCAAAATCAAAAGGCCTTACTGATAGAGAGATCATTTATAAACACGCTTTAAAAAATTCTTTATCTCCAGTTATAACCTTGGCTGGCTTGCAATTTTCAGCNGTAGTGTCTGGCGCAATCTTAGTTGAGTCNGTATTTTCATGGCCAGGATTAGGCACGCTCGCTTTTGAATCNATAATAGCTAGAGACACACCAACAATACTGGGAATTTTGTTTTTTTCCGCTTTGGTAGTTATTGTTGGGAATTTATTAACTGATTTGACACTCAGACTTGTTGATCCTCGCGTAAGGACAAACAAATGAANAATGAAGATCAATACGNCGTTAAAGCACGTCATCCTTTCGCGGAAGCGTTTGAAATGTTTTCCAAAAATATTGCTGCGGTTATTGCATTAATTATCTTATTTTTGATTATCTTAGTTGCAATTTTCGGGCCTACACTCTACCCAGTTGATCCCTTTGACATGGTTTGGATGCCTTTTTCACCACCCGGGGAAGAAGGCTTTATATTCGGCACAGATTATCTTGGACGGGACCTTGTTGCAATGATTATCCATGGAGCAAGGGTTTCTATTATAATAGGAGTATCAGCTGCCTTTGTAACAGTATTTATTGGTGTTTCAGTAGGTGCAATGGCTGGTTTTTATAGAGGGTGGGTCGAAGAAGTTCTAATGCGGATAACNGAGTTTTTTCAGGTNCTCCCAACNCTACTCTTTGCTATGGTTATAGTGGCTCTCTTTGGGGCGTCATTAACAATGATAACAATAGCAATTGGTGCNGTCAGTTGGACTGCTGTTGCACGAATAACTCGAGCAGAGTTCCTTAGAATCAGAGAATTAGAATATGTAACCGCTTCTCGTGCTTCTGGCGCAAATAATTTTATTTTAATGTTTGGAATAATACTACCCAACGCCCTACCACCAATTATTGTTCAAGCCGCGTTAATGGTTGGGTCAGCTATCCTCTTTGAAGCCGGTCTAAGCTTTCTCGGGCTTACTGATCCTAATGTAGTCAGTTGGGGACAAGTAATAGGTTCGAATAGATCTTATTTGTTGGATGCAGGCTTTACTGTAACTATACCTGGCGCAGCTATCTTCATAACGGTCCTTTGTATCTCACTCGTTGGTGATGGATTGAATGATGCATTGAACCCAAAGTTGAGACAAAGATGACCGAACCCCTTCTGAGCGTTCAAAATTTACGAATAGAGCTTAATACTCGAGATGGTGTTGCGCCAGTGATTGATGACTTTTCATTTGATTTATTTCCAGGAGAAGCAATTAGTTTTGTGGGTGAAAGCGGATGCGGAAAGTCAATGACTGCACTTGGGATAATGGGACTATTACCCGACGGTGTAGAAAAAATCGCATCAGGGTCAATAAATTTTGCAGGTGAAGATTTGGCGACTGCAGATGATAAGCGTCTTAGGAATATAAGGGGAAATGAAATATCAATGATTTTTCAAGAGCCTATGACCTCTCTGAACCCAGTTTATACAATCGGAGAGCAAATTGCGGAAGTCTTACGAGCACACCAAGGCCTTTCTAGGCAAGCATCTTGGTCTAAAGCGATAGAATTNTTGGATGCTGTAAGGATACCCAATCCTCAAGCTAGGGTTTCTGATTATCCTTTTCAAATGTCCGGTGGTCAAAGACAACGTGTAATGATTGCTATAGCNTTAGCTTGTGAGCCAAAAATTCTCATAGCTGATGAACCAACGACAGCATTAGACGTAACAGTTCAGGCTCAAATCTTTGACCTTTTGAACGATTTAAGAAAACAAACAGGCACGGCAATAATTCTGATTACTCATGATATGGGTGCAGTTGCTGAAATGGCTGAAAGAATGATTGTCATGTATGCTGGACGAAAGGTTGAAGAAGGACCAGTTCAACAAGTTATTGACAATGCTGGTCATCCCTACACCCAAGGGNTAATCTCTTGTGTTCCGCATATACTTGAAAAACTAACAACAGAGCGTCAGACGCTTCAGGAAGTACCCGGAATCGTGCCAAGCCTACGAGACTTTGGCAAGGATCAATGCTTGTTTGCTACACGCTGTAAATATGTNAGTGAAAAATGCAACAATGTCAGGCCAACTGAAATTGAATTTGAAAGCTCTCAAACAGTTGCCTGTTGGCACACAGAGAGAAAACAATGAGCTCGANTAAAACACCTTTATTAACAGTTGAAAANCTAGGGGTAAGATTCCCAATTAAGAGCAATATGTTTTTCAAACAAAAAACTTATCTTTATGCGGTTGACGACGTGTCATTTGAAATCCAAAGAGGTGAAACTCTCGCAATAGTTGGAGAAAGTGGTTCTGGCAAAACAACAGCGGCTCTAGCAACTGCAAGACTGGTAACGGCCTACTCAGGAAATATTACTCTCGACAACACCGATATGTTGCAAATCCAAAAAGAAAAGCTGAGACAAGCACGAACTAAAGTGCAATTTATATTTCAAGATCCATATTCTAGCCTAAACCCAAGACTACGNGCTGAAGAAATTGTTAAAGAACCACTAAATAGTTTGACAAAATTCTCGTCCAAAAAAAAACAAACATTGGTAGACGAATTATTTAAGGCAGTTGGATTGCGACCTGAGCAACAAAGGTTATTTCCACATCAGTTTTCGGGTGGACAACGCCAGCGTATTGGAATAGCGCGAGCTCTAGCGACTCAACCAGAACTTATAATATGCGATGAACCGGTAAGTGCTCTTGATGTTGCTGTTCAAGCTCAAATACTTAACCTACTTCGAGAACTTCAAAACAAGTATGAGTTAACGTACCTATTTATCAGCCACGACCTAGGGGTAGTCCAGCATATGTGCGATCATATTGCCGTAATGTATATGGGTAAAATAGTGGAGTATGCAGATAGATTAAGTTTGTTTAATAGCCCATTACATCCTTATACCTCTGCTTTACTCTCCGCCATCCCTTCTGTTGATAAGAAACGCCGTGAAAATACTAAGCGAATCTTAATACCCGGTGATCCTCCTGATCCAATAAATCCACCCTTGGGGTGCCGTTTTGCAAACAGATGTCCAGTTGCACAAGATATTTGCTTCAAAGAAGAGCCCCTGTTAAATCAAATAAAAAGTGGGCAAAAGGTAGCTTGCCACCTAGTTGACAAAGAAGCAAAATCACCACTGTCTAATTTGGATTAATCTTACCACATATAAAATTTCTACAATTTATGGTTTAATACATATATCGATGCTGGCAAATCNTGCTTAGATTCGCTATTATAAATCTCTATATTAGGACAAGCAATTATGCCTGAAAAAAAGCCTGAGTGGGTAATTAAAAAAGAACGCCAAAAAAAAGTGGAAGCAGCTCATACGTATTGGTTGTTTGGAATTCATGCTGTTAGAGATGCCCTGGAAAATCCTGGCCGTGAGAAAATAAAGCTTTTGGTCACTGAAAATGCTCTGCAAAAATTAGAAGTTTCTATAAACAAAATAGATATCGAAACAGTCATTGTCGAACCAAAAAAATTCAATGACATGCTTGATAAGAATTCTGTACATCAAGGAGCAGCACTTGAGGTTAAACCACTAAAATGGGGAAATATTTTGGATGTTTGCACAAAGAATACAAATCCTGTCATCTTATTAGATCGAGTATCAGACCCACACAATGTTGGTGCGATTTTGAGATCGGCTGAGGTTTTTGGAGCGCAAGCTGTAATTGGAACGCAACGACACTCAGCGCCAGAAACGGGCGCCCTAGCAAAATCAGCATCAGGAACATTAGAGCGCCAGCCCTATTTACGTATTCGTAATTTAAGTGATGGAATTGATGCACTAAAAACAGCTGGATTTATTATTTTNGGTTTAGATGGNCTAGCTGAAAAAACCATCAAAGAAGGCGTAAATAGTTTTCCACCAGGACCACTAGCTTTTGTTTTAGGCGCAGAAGGTCCAGGGTTAAGAGAAAAAACAAAAANATATTGTGACCTTCTAGTCAAAATTCCGAGTTTTAATGGTGAAGGCTCTTTNAATGTNTCTAATGCTACAGCCGTAGCATTGTATGAAATTGTTTATGGCAACCGTTCATAGCGGAAAGAGTCCAGTTATTATGCGAGCAATAAATCCTAAATGTTAACCNTCCAAGGGTAGTGATACAGAATATTTCATCTCTTGTAGCGAGACGCTNGANGACATGCTTGTAAACTCCACTTCACTTATTAATATTTGTTGAAACTTGTCATAATCTTCTATGCTAGAAGCAACAATCTTCAACATATAGTCTGCACTTGATCCGGTTAGGCGGTGCACTTCGACAATTTCGTGATACTTAGAAATGATTTTTGCAAAATGAATAGCCCACTCCGAAGAATGGCGACTTACGGAGATAGATAAAAAGACCACTATTGGTANACCCAATCGATGTCGGTTAAGTAAAGTCACTCGCTTGTTAATAATGCCAAGCTCTTCAAGTCTTCTAACTCTGCTCCAGCACGGTGTTTTCGATAGGCCAACGCGCTTGGATAACTCAGTAAGAGGTATTGACGCATCCAACTGCAATAAATTTAAGATCTTTTTATCTATATCATCCATTCTNTTTTTTTNCCATATTATAGAAAATTATTCTATANTTNTATATAATATAAAGAATATTAGAACAAAAGCTTAAATTTGTTGTTTNAATTAGTTTATAATTCTGAAATATCTTTTAATAATTAAGAATTAGCTTTATAAATTTCGATTGGAAAAAAAATGAGTGAAGAAGAATATGGGTTTGATACCCTCCAAATCCACGCTGGCGCTCGGCCAGACCCAACAACTGGAGCGCGACAAACACCAATTTATCAAACCACAGCATATGTGTTCCGTGACGCTGATCATGCTGCTGCCCTATTTAATTTACAAGAAGTAGGAAATATCTATTCACGCTTAACCAATCCGACAATAGCGGTATTGCAAGAACGTATAGCAACCTTAGAAGGTGGTGTGGGTGGTGTTGCCTGCTCTAGTGGACATGCAGCACAGATTATGGCTCTATTTCCATTAATGTCTCCAGGTATGAACGTCGTTGCCTCCACCCGCCTTTATGGCGGNACAGTNACNCAATTTGGNGTTACTATTAAACGNTTTGGNTGGGAAGTTAAGTTTGTCGANACAGACGATGAAAACGCTGTAGCAAATGCGATAGATGAGAACACAAGAGCGTTATTTTGTGAAACAATTGCAAATCCAGGCGGATACATAACCGACCTCGAGGCCATGGCAAAGATTGCTGACAATGCAAGTATACCCTTAATTGTTGATAATACGACTGCAACACCATATTTGTGCAGACCCATAGAGCATGGAGCATCAATCGTGGTTCACTCTACTACAAAATATCTAACAGGAAACGGTACCGTAACTGGTGGTGTAGTCGTAGATAGTGGGAATTTTGATTGGGCAGAATCTGGAAAATTTCCATCCTTATCTGAACCCGAACCTGCCTATCACGGCATGAGGTTTCAAGAAGCTTTCGGACCATTGGCATATACTTTTCATGGTATTGCTGTTGGCTTACGAGATCTTGGGATGACCATGAACCCACAAGCAGCACATTATACTCTGATGGGTATTGAAACTCTATCANTGAGAATGGCTAAACACGTTGAGAATGCNCTAAAAGTGGCCAATTGGCTTGAGAATGATCCAAGGACAGAATCAGTTACATANGCTGGACTTAAATCCTCTCAATATTTTCCAAGAGTAAAAAANATCTGTCCCAGAGGCGCNGGNGCATTNTTCACTGTAGCCATAAGAGGTGGTTACAATTCATGTTTGAAATTTGTNGANGCTTTAGAAATTTTTAGTCATGTAGCAAATTTAGGAGATGCAAGGTCTCTAGTGATTCATACAGCATCCACAACCCACAGGCAGTTAACAACTGAGCAACAAATTGCCGCTGGATCTGCTCCTAACCTTGTTCGAATATCTATCGGCATTGAGGATGCAGATGATCTTATTACAGACCTTGATCAAGCGCTTGCAATAGCAACTCGTTAATCAAGCAAGCCTTTCTTGATCTTATTTGGTTCCAAACATTCGATCGCCCGCATCTCCCAAACCAGGGACGATATAGGCGTCATCATTCAAGCATTCATCTAAAGAAGCTGTAACCACTTGAACGTCAGGGTGATTTTTCCTCATCAATTCCACTCCCTCAGGAGCAGCAACCAAACACATTAATTTAATATCTTTCGCTCCTGAATTTTTCAAAAGATCAATTGCAGCTGAGGCAGAGTAGCCAGTGGCTAACATTGGATCAACAGCAATTACTCGCCTTTCTTGAAGTTCCGAAGGTACTTTATAATAATATTGAATTGGTCGGTGCGTTTCCTCATCACGATACAATCCTACAAACCCTACCCTTGCACTTGGAATTAATTCAAGAACACCATCAAGAAGACCATTTCCAGCCCTAAGAATTGAAATTAATGCTAGTTTCTTTCCTGCTAAAGTTGGCGCACTCATCGGACAAACAGGTGTCTCAATTTCCTTTGTGGTCATCTTTAAATCCCTTGTAACTTCGTAAGCTAAAAGCATGCTTATCTCTCTCAACAATTGCCTAAAAACAGCCGTCGATGTTTGTCCATTACGCATTAGTGTTAATTTATGTTGAACAAGAGGATGATCTACAATTGTAAGGTTTTCATACATATTCACGCTCCAAAATTTGGTTTAAAATTTCTTTGGTTTTTGTATCACAAAATGCAGCATTTACAGCACATTTATTTAACGATAAAAAAGTATCTTTCGTCCAATTAAATGCTTTTGCTAAATTTGTATATTCTTTTGTCATATCAGTTTTAAAAAATGGTGGATCATCTGTTGATACAGTAACTTGAACACCCATTTCACGCAATCGTTGAATTGGATGTAAATTTAAGCTGTCATATATACCTAAAAATATATTGGATCCTGGATTAACTTCTAAAGTAATATTTTCATCAATTAACCTTTGCACAACTAATGTATCTTCAATCGCTCTTACACCATGACCAATTCGTTCTACTTTCAAATACTCAAGACTATCGAAAACAGAGTGCGGGCCCACAAGCTCTCCAGCATGATTTGTTAATTGGTAACCAGCTTCACGAGCCATATCAAATGCGTNCNAAAAGTCCTTAGGGNGGCCAAACTGTTCATCACCACCCATTCCAAAACCTGTGAGTCGACCACCGATACTTTCTTGCGCGATACCAGCAATGATTGAAGCCTGTTTTGGTCCCAGGTGTCTAATTGGTGTTAAGATAAACCGGCAATAAACGGACATGTTATCCTCACAATAGCTGGCAGCACTTTCCATAGCAGCCAAGTACTCTCGCCAAGCAACTAAATCGCCCCCTCCACAAAAATCTGGGCTAACAAAAAACTCAGTATAAATGACACCATGGTTTGCAGAGTCTTTTAAAGCCTCAATAACCAGGCGATAAAATTCATTTGGACCGTCTAAAACTTCACAAGCCTTATCATAAACTTTCAAAAACTCACCAAAGTTGTGAAAACTATAATCACCATTATCATCAAAAAGACCCAATAAATTTACCTTTTTTTCCGCTGCAAGCTGCCGAATAAATTCTGGAGGAGCCGCACCCTCGAGATGAACGTGTAACTCACATTTTGGTAAATTTTTATAGTTTACTTCCAAAAGCTGGTGCCTTCTCCATTATAAGGGACGTCTAAATAAGACGCGATACTGGCTCCGACATCACTAAAACTTATCAAGCCGATAGAACCTATTCCATTACCTTTAATTAGCACCGGAACCCTCTCTCTTGTATGATCAGTACCTGGCCAAGTTGGGTCATTACCATGATCAGCAGTTATTATAACTATGTCTTCTGAAGATAATTGACTTAATACGCCTCCCAACTCTGCATCAAACCACTCAAGAGCTCGTGCATAACCTGCCACATCACGCCGGTGCCCATATTCAGAATCAAATTCAACAAAATTTGCAAAAATAAAACTACCATCATCAGCACATTGCACTTGCTTTAACAAATGCGTCATTAAATCTTGGTCATTTTTTCCTTTAAGAACGTTACTTATTCCTTTCCCTGAAAAAATATCATTAATTTTTCCAACTGCATATACTGTTCGATTATCATTTTTTATGTAGTCACATAACGTCAATGAAGGTGGATCAATTGCAAAATCTTTTCGATTTTCAGTTCGAGTAAAATTATCTCTATTTGTTCCTACAAATGGCCGAGCTATAACCCTTCCAACCTTCATATTGTGAAAAAATGGAGCTAAATTTTCACATAGCTTATATAGTCGATCTAATCCATAAGTACTTTCATGAGCAGCAATCTGAAATACACTATCACTAGATGTATAGCAGATTGGTTGTCCATTAAGCATATGCTCCTCGCCTAATCGGTCAATTATTTCTGTTCCAGAGGCGTGGCAATTCCCCAGAATTCTGGGAACATTTGCCACATCACAAACATATTTAATAATTGAATCAGAAAAACTTTCTGTCTTATTTTTAAAAAAATGCCAATCCCAAGGAACTGGTACCCCAGCTAATTCCCAGTGGCCAGACGGAGTATCCTTGCCTTTTGACATTTCAGTTGCTGCTCCAAACAACCCAGTGGCTTTATTTGCGTTATTTGATATCATTAAACCATTCGCCAATCTAATTGCTTCGCGAATACCCAAACTATCTAAGTTAGGAATATTTAAACTACCACTTCTACCTTTTTCGCAATTGCCCAATTCACATTGTTCTATGATATGGCCCAATGTGTTTGCGCCTTGATCATTGAAATCAGCAGCATCAGGTGCTCCACCACAGCCGACTGAGTCCATTATTACTAAGAATACTCTTCTCATTTTAAAATACGCTTAATAATCATTTTCTTTTTGTCTACATACTCCTCTAAAATCCTATATGCTTTACGAACTTCATCTGATGCTTTTAATACAGATGCCTCGTCTCGACCGTGCACGCGAGCCAAAACAGTTCCAGGTTTAACTTTTGATCCTAGGGGAAGAAATTGATCCAAACCAACGGAGAGATCCAATTTATCATCTTGCCTAACTCGCCCACCTCCTAAAGAAACTACAGCTAATCCTAATCGCCTCACATCGATTTCAGTAACAAAACCTTCAAAATTTGACTTTACTTCAACAATAGTAGCTGCTTCTGGAAGCAACTCTCTATATCGCTCCACCAAGTTTCGCGGTCCACCCAGAGCAGAAACCATNTGAGAAAATTTTTCTGCTGCAAAGCCACCCTCGATAGCTTCACGTATTTTATTTTCTCCTCCTTTTAAAGAATCAACCAGATTACTACTTTTTAATAATGCACCCCCCAATGATATTGTGAGATCAAATAATCTCTTATCAACTNTTCGCATTGTTAAAGAATCCATTGTCGCAAGAACTTCAAGCGAGTTTCCAGCACATGCTGCCAATGGCTCATCCATATTTGTTATTAAAGCTGTTGTAGAGCAACCAGATTGCCTACCAATACGAACCATTTTTTTCGCTAGAGAGATGGCTGACTTGAAGTCTTTCATAACAGCGCCTGATCCTGATTTAACATCCAAAACCAAACCATCTAGCCCAGATGCAAGTTTTTTTGATAATATTGAACTAGTAATTAACGCAACATTTTCTACTGTGCCTGTTATGTCCCTGATCCCATAGAGTCTTTGATCAGCTGGGGCTATATCATCGCTTGCACCCACAATTGCACAACCTATCTCTGAGACAACCTTTTTAAATTTCTGAGTTGAAATTTGAGTTTTATATCCGGATATAGACTCAAGCTTATCAAGTGTGCCACCAGTATGGCCCAAGCCTCTACCAGAAACCATCGGAACAAATGCACCACATGCGGCCAAGGCTGGAGNTAATAATAAACTCACGCAATCACCAACGCCTCCAGTTGAATGTTTGTCCAGAACTGGCCCCGGAAGATCCCAGCTTAACGTTGCTCCACTATTCAACATACCNGTGGTTAAATTAACCAATTCCTCATCATTCATTCCATTAATTGTGATGGCCATTGCAAAAGCGCCTGCCTGTGAATCCGATATGATTCCTGATGCTAAACCTTTGCAAAACCAATCAAGTTCGCTAGCGCTTAAATCTATAAGATCACGTTTTTTTCCGATAATGGTTTGAGCATCCAATTTAGTTTTCCATCTGTTCTTTGTTGAAAGCCCCAGGTAATAATTGTGCAATGGTCATTCTACCAATTTCACCCNTTAAATCAGCAAATATTACCATAACATCTCCCTTAGAAAATTCTGATAATTTTTGCCTACAACCACCACATGGTGTCACNGGGGTTGAACTATCTGCGGCGACCGCAACCTCTAATATTTCTGTTTGGCCTGCTGCAATCATTGCTGATATTGCCCCAGCCTCAGCACAGGTACCTTCTGGGTAAGCTGCGTTTTCAACATTGCAACCATAAAAAATGGATCCATCTTTTGCCTTNATAGCTGCGCCAACCNGAAAGTTTGAATATGGGGCGTAGGCTCTATGTCTAATTTCAATCGCTTTTTTTACTAGATCCATAATTACCTCTCAAAATTTATCCAGAATAAGTTAACTATATTAGACGCCAAATTTAATATAAGTTAAAGTTTATTTAATTTGAAAGAGATAGTATTTTAATGCAAGTTATTAATTTACGATTAGTTAATTTATTAAATCACTTTTTATTTACTTTCGGTAAGTTTGTGTTCAATCTCATTTAAAATTTCTGGATCATCTATAGTAGCGGGCATANTCCAATCATCACCATTNGCTATTTTTACCATTATAGCTCGCAATATTTTGCCAGAACGCGTTTTGGGTAAGCGATCAACAATTATGGCTTTTTTGAATGCAGCCACTGGTCCTATTTTTTTTCTTACCAATTTTACGCATTCATCCACAATATCTGCTTCTGCCCTTTCCACACCNTTATTNAGACATAAAAACCCTAGAGGTAANTGTCCCTTTAAATCNTCANAAATTCCAATNACGGCGCATTCAGCAACATCAGNATGTCCNGCNAAAACTTCTTCCATCGCTCCNGTAGACAAGCGATGNCCNGCAACATTAATTACNTCATCNGTTCTAGCCATTATATATANATAACCATCTTCATCTACATAACCAGCGTCTCCAGTTTCATAATATCCNTTAAATGTCTTCAAATAAGAATCGATATATCTTTTNTTTGCATTCCAAAGTGTTGGTAAGGTTCCTGGTGGAAGAGGTAACTTTATTGCAATGGCTCCAAGTTCACCAACAGCCTTTCTAGANCCATCATTATCTAGAATATGAACCTCATATCCTGGCATTGGAACCGTTGGTGACCCAAGTTTTACTGGTAAATNTTCTATACCNAATGGATTGCCAACAATTGTATAGCCTGTTTCTGTCTGCCACCAATGATCTACNACTGGAACGTTAAGCTGTCTCTGTGCCCATTNAATAGTATCTGGGTCTGCCCTCTCGCCAGCCAAATATAGAGCTTTAAGATTTGAAAGGTCATAATTCCGTACAAGCTTNCCATCTGGATCTTCACGTTTTATTGCTCTCAGAGCCGTAGGTGCAGTAAAAAATGATTTAACTTTGTGTTCAGCCATTATTCTCCAGAATGTTCCTGCATCTGGAGTGCCTACGGGCTTACCCTCAAAGAGCACAGTAGTATTTCCATGTATCAATGGTGCATAGCAAATATAGCTATGNCCTACCACCCAGCCGACGTCAGANGCCGCCCAAAAAANATCTCCTGGATCAACATTATAAATATTTTTCATTGTCCAATATAAAGCTACTAGATGTCCAGCTGTTGGCCTAATTACCCCTTTTGGTTGTCCTGTTGTTCCAGATGTGTACAAAATATATACAGGATGTGCTCCCGATACTGGAACACAGTCAGCCCATTCTTTCTGGTCTAATAATTTATTCCAATCAAAATCTCGATCTGGTAATAAAATAGCTTCTTTTTGTTNTCTTTGAAAAACCACACAAAACTCAGGTTCATGTTTAGCTAAATTTATTGCCTCATCCAATAAGGGCTTATATTCGATCACACGATCTCCTTCTATACCNCAGGAGCCAGCTATAATCGCTTTAGGTGTAGAATCGTCTATTCGAGTTGCTAATTCTTTTGCGGCAAAACCACCAAATACTACCGAATGAATGGCCCCAATTCGTGCTACGGCAAGCATCGCTATTATAGCCTCAGGTACCATTGGCATATAAATTATGACACGGTCACCTTTTCGAATTCCTTTTTTTCTCAGAGATCCAGCTAAATACGCCGTTTTTTTCAAAAGGGTCTCATAAGTTATATTTTCTTTTACCCCCGTTACAGGACTGTCATATATTATAGCGACTTGGTCTGATCTGCCAGTTTTCACATGTCGATCAACCGCATTATAACAAGTATTAACAATGCCATCGGTNAACCATTCATATAGAGGTGCATTTTCTTCATTTATTGCGCTAGATGGTTTCTTAACCCAATCAATCTTTTCAGCCGCCTCCATCCAAAACTGTTCCGGATTAGCCTGCCACTCTCTATATATTTTTTTGTACTGNCTCATTTATTAGCTGAAATTAATTTTAAAATCTCACTAGCTGCNGTTGGGATATTTGTTCCTGGTCCAAATATTGCCTTTACACCACTGTCATATAGAAATTTATAATCTTGTTGGGGTATTACACCACCACAAATAACAATAATTTCTTCTGCACCTTTTGATTTTANAGCTTCAATCATCTTTGGAGCCAAAGTTTTATGNCCTGCGGCTTGGCTTGAAATACCAATGATATGCACGTCATTATCTATGGCATCATTTGCTGCTTCCTCTGGTGTTTGAAACAGTGGTCCAACATCAACATCAAAACCAATATCTGCAAAAGCTGTCGCGATAACCTTTGCTCCNCGATCATGTCCATCTTGGCCCATTTTAACGACAAGCATTCTTGGTCTTCTACCTTCTAATTTTGCAAATAGCTCTACTTCAGTTTGAATTTTTCTAAAGTCTTCATCCCCATCATACGCTGCACCATAAACGCCAGCCAAAGTCTTAACTTCAGCGCGATGGCGACCAAATTCTTTCTCCATTGCCATTGAAATTTCTCCTACAGTAGCTCGAGCTCGAGCTGCTTCTATTGCAGCATTTAACAAATTGCCACCTTCTCTTGCTATAATTTCGAGGGCTTTTAGAGCATTTTTGCATTTCTTGCTATCACGAGTTTTCTTGATATCTGTAAGACGAGAAATCTGAGTTTCACGCACTACATCATCATCAATATCTCTAATCTCAATATCATCTTGNGTCTCTAGGCGGTACTTGTTCACACCGACAATAACCTCTTCTCCTTTATCAAGTTTCGCTTGACGCTTTGCCGCACTTTCCTCAATTCGAAGTTTAGGCATACCACTCGCAACTGCTTTGGTCATCCCGCCCATTTTATCAATATCTTTTATGATATCCCATGCGGCATCTGCTAATTCAGCTGTAAGGCTCTCAACATAATAAGACCCTGCCAAAGGATCAATGACATTGCTTATACCCGTTTCCTCTTGCAAAATCAGTTGGGTATTTCGTGCTATGCGTGCTGAAAATTCCGTAGGTAGCGCTATTGCCTCGTCTAAAGCATTTGTGTGCAAAGACTGGGTCCCTCCTAAGACCGCACTTAAAGCTTCATAAGCAGTTCTGATGACATTATTATAAGGATCTTGTTCCTGCAATGAGACCCCTGATGTTTGACAATGAGTTCTGAGCATTTTTGATTTTGCATCTTTTGCACCGAATTCTTCCATTATTCGATGCCATAACAGTCTAGCAGCTCTCAACTTGGCTGCTTCCATAAAAAAGTTCATGCCAATAGCAAAAAAGAAAGATAAACGGCCGGCAAACTTGTCGACATCCATCCCCCTCTCAATGGCAGTTCGAACATATTCTTTTCCATCAGCCAACGTGTAAGCTAATTCTTGAACAAGATTGGCACCAGCTTCTTGCATGTGGTATCCACTGATAGATATTGAGTTGAATTTTGGCATATGNGCAGATGTATATTCAATTATATCAGCAACAATTCTCATCGAAGGTTCTGGTGGATACACATAGGTGTTTCTAACCATAAATTCTTTCAAAATATCATTTTGTATTGTACCAGATAACTGTTTTTGCTCCACACCTTGTTCTTCACCAGCAACAATATAACAAGCCATCGTTGGTATAACGGCGCCATTCATCGTCATTGAAACACTAACTTTATCAAGTGGAATTCTATCAAACAAAATTTTCATGTCTTCGACNGAGTCNATAGCAACACCGGCTTTTCCAACATCCCCTTCAACTCTAGGATGATCACTATCATACCCGCGATGCGTCGCTAAATCGAACGCTACTGATACACCCTGTTGCCCTGCTGCTAGGTTTTTACGGTAAAACGCATTTGATTCCTCAGCTGTTGAAAATCCAGCNTACTGCCTTATTGTCCAGGCCCGTCCTCCATACATTGNCGCTTTTGGGCCACGTGTGAAAGGTTCAAAACCTGGCAAACTGTCTAAATGACGTAAATTTTTCAAATCTTCACTTGTGTATATGGGCTTTACGGTCAACCCTTCAAGAGTTTCCCAGTTTAGATCATCGACAGAACGATCTTTAAGTTCTTTAGAAGCTAAATCTTTCCAATCACTTAATGATTTCTTCATGTGTTCCTCTTGCTCTCTCAATTTTTGGCAACNTTATACNAAATTTATTCTAAATGTAATTAGATAGTTAAAGCATTCACTATTTGATTACGCTGTTATAATTTAACCCTTGAAAGCTCATTGGAAGACAAACCAGGATAATTTTTGGAGTTACTCAAATTCGACTATAACCTCATCTACGGATAAAGAATTACCTTGGTTTGCATTTATTTTCTTTATTTTCCCTTTTTTCTCTGCACGAAGCACATTCTCCATC
>NYTF01000052.1 GCA_002683355.1 Paracoccaceae bacterium
CGTCTGATAAACAGACTCTTTGAATTTATATCTAATTGTCTGCCCTGTCTCATCTGTCTTTATCTTTAAAATTACCAAATCATTTTCTTCTGATTTACCAACAGTGAAAGTTTTTATACCTTCTTTTTCACAGCGCAGCTTTACTTCGTTACTTTTTTTATCATCTGAATAAATTACTGCTGTCCCAGTTTTCTCTAAAACTCTCTCAAACAAACCCATTTTAGCATCAAAATATTCTTTAAAATTTCCATGGTAATCCAAGTGATCATGTGAAAAATTTGTAAAGGCAGCGGCCTTCAATTCAACACTGTCAAGCCGGCATTGTGTTAATCCGTGTGACGATGCTTCCATTACGCAGTGTGAAATTTTATTTTCTGATAAGCTATTTAATAAACGGTGCAATGTGATTGGTTCAGGAGTGGTATGCTTAACATTGTCAATATAGTCACCCTCGACTCCCACGGTACCAATGCTTACCGCCTTGAATTCTAAAAAACTCCAAATTTGACGAGTGAAATAGGCAACAGACGTCTTACCGTTAGTCCCAGTTACAGCGGCCATAACCTTTGGCTGACCCTCCCAAAACTTTTTCGCTAAAGAAGATAATATTAACCTTGGTTCTTTAGAAACAATTGTGGGAAGTGAATTTGCACTACCTGTTTTATGAATTATTTCATATCCATTTTCATCTGTTAGAACCGCATTAGCTCCATTTTCTATCGCTTCTTTAAAATATTCAGCTCCATGCGCATTTGAACCTTGCAAAGCTACGAACAAATATCCTTTGATTACGCTTTTGCTATCTACAGCGATGCCATGTATTTCCGTATTAGATTTATTGTTAGATAGAAGCTCCAAGTCACTTAATGTTAATATTTTTTTGATATTTGAAAGCAAAACAATACCCTAATTACCCACCATCAATAAATCATTATGAGATCTATTATGCAAATGTGGTCTAATGCCTAATAATGGCGCTACACGATAAATAATTTCAGAAGCTATAGGCGCTGCCGTCCAACCTGCTGTTCTTCTAGATTTTTGACCCGTCATCACAATAGGCTCATCTAAGGTAACAAGAAGAACATATTTTGGCTTTTCAGCAGGGAAAACAGATGCAAATGTTGTTATGTTTTTCTTTTTATAATAACCACCAGTCGATTTTACTTTATTAGCCGTACCGGTTTTGCCTGCTACTGAATAGCCATACACATTTGCGGCACTTGCTGTACCTCGATCAACAACCTGATACAATATATTTATTAAATCCTTTGAAACTCCCTGTTCAACTATTCTTATTTTACTCGCGCCTTTGTTAGAATCCTTTATCAGTGTTGGCCTTATCCTCAAACCTCCATTTAAAACAGAAGCAAATGCTGTTGCTACATGTAATGGACTGGATGATAAACCATGTCCATATGAGATAGTCATTGTGGATATCTCACTCCAGTTGGCTGGATATTGAGAAGTAATGTTTTTTCCCTCAACCAATTCAACTCCCGAACTTTCAAAAAAACCCAACTGCGCTAAAAATTCTTTTTGACGCTTTCCCCCTAATTCCTGAGCCAGCCTGGATGTTCCAGTATTTGAACTTTCTACAATCACATCAGTAAATGATAGCTGTTCCGGTAGACGATGATAATTACTTATACGATGTTTTCCCCATACAATTGGGCTAGACGTATCTACCAGAGTATCTAAATTTACTATTTTTTCCTCAAGCGCTAGTGCTGCAGTAAACACCTTAAATACGGAGCCAAGCTCATAAAGACCTTGAACACCCTTATTAAACAATGGGCTATCAGAGCCATTTTTTTTAGAAAATTTGCCTGATCTATCATTTGGATCAAAATCTGGAAGTGATACCATAGATATTATTTCCCCTGAATGAATATCCATCAATATCGCTGTGGCACCCTTCGCATTCATCAATTGCATACCACCATTTAACACATGCGCAATCGCACTTTGCACTCCTAAATCTAAAGATAAAATTAAAGGCTCTCCTTTACCCAACTTATCTTTTAAAAAGTCATCAAATTTTAATTCTACCCCCGCAGAACCCACCAACTCCGCAGAACTAACTCCTTCTTTTCCATATCCAACTCCACCCAAGATGTGTGCAGCTAATCGTCCATTTGGATAAAGTCGCATCTCTCTTGGTCCAAACCTCAAACCTGGTTCACCCAATTCATGCACCGCTTGCATCTGCTCTGGTGATATTTTTCGTTTTATCCAAATAAATTTTCTACCACTTGCAAACAACTTTTTTAGATTTGCGATATCTAAATCAGGAAAAATTTTAACTAATTTCTGAATAGAATTTTCTTTATTAATCATTAAATTTGGTTTGGCATAAAGAGCATTAGTAATCAAATTGGTAGCTAATACAGAACCGTTCCTATCAAGTATATCTGCCCTTCTTGTCATTGTTTTCATAAGTTGAGCTGAAGCAGTTGGCTCTATCGGTGTAACCAGTGAAAGCATTCCCATTTTCAAGCCAATCGCTATAAATGACAAAAGAAAAAAACCTGCCAATACTAATAATCGGCTTTCACTTCTCACTCGTGCAGACTTTTCGAGCTTCAAATGTCTTTTCCGAATGTTCTCTCTCTCTATGTTATCTGGATCTTGCCCAGCACTACGCGCAAAAATAATTTGGCTTATGGGGCGCAAGGGCTTTCTGATCATCTACTCTCACCATTTANATCAAATTTAATAGAATTACTCTCGCCATAACCTATTTCTGTCAAATCATCTTTAAGTTCAAAGCTTCTAAGATCATCAAAATGATTTGTATTTAATTCGATTAGCTTCAGTTGCTTAAAATTCATATCCACTAAAGCCCTNAGACGATCTGGTCTATTTAGGTATGCCCACTCTACTCTCAAAACGCTTAATTTTTCTTGAGCATTATTAATTTCAGTATTAACTNTTTTGATTTTTTTGAGTGCTGCTTTTGTTTCNAAACTTTCCTGGTACGCCCAAAAAGCCAACACAATAACGGCTATTGTTACAAATATGTAAAGTAAGTTCTTCATTTAAGTGCACCAGTACGATGAAAAATAGGTATTCCTAATTGATCCCTATTTATTGGGAAATCATGATATTTGATCTTTTTTGCAATCCTTAATTTTGCCGATCTAGCGCGTGGATTATAATTTATTTCTGTATCTCTGGCAGTTAACGCCTTCCTTGTTATTTTATTAAAGCTTACGATATTTTCTTGTTGTTTTGATGGTTGGAAACGATTGCTTAGTGGGTGTTCTCCAGATCGCAACTGTATAAATCTTTTTACAATTCTATCTTCTAATGAATGAAAAGTTNTAACCGCCAGTATACCATGTGGTGATAGNATACGCTCTGCTGCCTCTAAGCCATCTANTAATTCGTCCAACTCATTATTTACAAAAATTCTTAAAGCCTGAAATGTNCGTGTTGCTGGGTGTGTTTTTAATCGCTTTGGAGTTTTGANAGAGTTGGAGATAACATCTGCCAATTCTTCGGTCGATTTTATTAAGTTTTTTGATCTTTTACTAACGATCGCTCGAGCAATACGCCGAGAAAATCGCTCTTCGCCATAATTGTATATTATATTTGCTAGATCACTCTCAGAGTATTCATTGACAATGTCGTATGCTGAAAGACCTGATTTACTCATTCTCATATCAAGCGGACCTTGTTTTTGAAATGAGAATCCACGTTCAGCTTGGTCTAGTTGCATTGAGCTAACACCAAGGTCTAAAATTATTCCATTCACACTTGCAAAACCCTCTTTTTTTACAAGAGCATCCATTTCACCAAACCTACCTAAAACAAAATTAAATCTTAAAGGGTATTTACACTTCAAATAATCTGCTGATTTTTGAGCCTCAGGGTCACGATCAATNGCGATTACCCGANTTGCTCCTGAGTTTACCAAAGCACGACTGTAGCCCCCATCNCCAAAAGTTCCATCAAGCCAAATACCATCGATTGGATCAACGCTTTCCAGAAAAGTATCTAATAAAACTGGTATGTGGCGCGAAGTTTCAGTTTTGTCCTGAAGTTTCACCTCGCTCATCAGTCCAGATCCTCACCCTCTAGCAAAAATAATGGATCAAAATCGCTATCTTGTTGATCATACCAGGAATCTATTTCTAAGTTGTGTTGAGTATATGTATCAGGATGCCAAATTTGAAAAGTGTCACCAGATGCTATAAATATCGCATCATTTNTAATTCCTACCTTNTCTCGAATTTTTTGCGGTAAAACAAGTCGACCTGTTTCATCAATACTAGTATGTAACGCTTGNCCAGAAAACATTCTCTCTAGTATCCGTCTTGACTTTGAGCCTCGNGGTAACGCTGCTATCTTTTCGTCAACCTCATTTATTGAAGCTACACTGAAGCCTTCCAAAAAAGTTCGTTTTGAATTACCATAAACTATGATTAAATTAGGATTTAAACCCGATGTGTAATCAGGATCGTTCNCCTCTAGGACTCGACGNAAAGCTGCTGGTATAGAGACTCGTCCCTTGCCATCTACTTTGTGTACACTCTCGCCTCTAAACCTTCTGCTCATCTAGCTCTTTACTCCTATTGGTCTTTAAATGAGTGGCGGCGGATCGTGCTGCTGCCGAAGCTCGATCCGCCGCGCTTGTCCATTTAGGACCGATTTGATATGTCGCCACCTGGGGGGGGTGTCTGCTCGCGTAGATATCAAACCATAAACGACAATTAAGCGGGGCCCGTATGAAACCTGAATTTGCGTGAGGATCTTTTTGCCCTCTTTAGCGTCCCGATAATATCGTACCTAAAGGGATGCCATGGGAATTCATGGAAATCAAGGGAATTTTATGGTTATATAGGAAATACTTAAGTTATAATATTTTCAACTTAACTAATACTCATATAATTAGCATATTTAGCAAAAAATATCTTAATGACCACAAGATGTAGTAATTCTATTTTAAGAATTATCTTTTTAATTTGATTTTAAAAAAATCATTCCTGCAAAATAAATTATTGAATATGAGAACAAAATGTGAACATTAATTCAATGTTAGCAAAATATGCAAAACCTGATTCGTTCAATCATATTAGTGATGCTCAAGCCATCCCTCCAGAAATTAGCTTATCTGCAAGAATTTTATAGGCCATTGAGGCTGGCGTGTTAGTAAGAGCAATGGGCTCGCCTTTGTCAGAAGCTAATCTGATGTCAAGGTCTAGGGGAATTTCACCTAAAAATGGCAAACCTTGCTTTTCCGCTTCTTGCTTCACACCACCATGACCAAATAATTCTTGCCGATATCCACANGATGGACAAACATAGGTTGACATATTTTCAATCATCCCNAGCACCGGGGTTTTTGTTTTTCCAAACATATTAAGCGCCTTTCGTGCATCCAAGAGAGCAATGTCTTGAGGTGTTGAAACTACAATNGCTCCAGTTATTTTTGTTTTTTGAGCTAATGTTAATTGAACATCCCCAGTGCCAGGAGGCAAATCAACAATTAAAACATCTAAGCGCCCCCACTCGACCTGCCCTAACATTTGTTGCAAAGCACCCATCAGCATTGGACCGCGCCATACCACAGCTTGATCCTCCTCTAACATTAAACCAATAGACATCATGGTCACACCGTGTGCCGATAGTGGTATAATAGTCTTGCCATCAGGCGAAGAAGGTCGCGCACTCACACCCATCATTCTGGGTTGNGATGGTCCATAAATATCTGCATCCAGCAAACCAACTCGTCTTCCTTTTTTTGCTAACGCTACAGCTAAATTACTGGATAGAGTCGACTTTCCTACACCCCCCTTGCCAGATGCTACGGCAATAATTCTTTCCACACCTTTGACTGGTTTTACACCTTCTTGAGGCTTGGGATGACCTCCAACCACTAATTTTGGTGGTTGACCCTTGTTATCTTCGATAACTTTATTGTGAGATGTTAAAACAATAGATACTTTGCTAATATTTTCAAGAGAGCCTATTTCTTGCTTTGCCTTCTCTATAACATTATCGAAATCCTTTGCTTTAGCGGCTTCAACCTCAATAACAAAACTGACCACACCGTTAGAAATACTCAAAGCTCTTATCAAATCGAGAGATATCAAGTTCTGTCCATCCGGGAGTTCAATACCGCGCAACACAGTCAGAATTTTTTGTTTAACTTGATCCATAATGTCTCTTTTTCCACCTTATGCTACTTTGATGTATTGAAGTTTACTATCAACGTAAACTTAAAATAAAACTAAGCACTGATAACTCAAGCTTTTTTTAAAACGTTGCACCTATCGCAAACTAAAGTGATTAAAATTAAACACGAGGTATGCATAATTTACATGACGGATTTGTGAAATTATCTGTTTTTTTATTTCAAAATTATACCTATGTGNNCTNTATAATTCAAACGACATTCAAAGGCGATTAACATGGCGATAATTTCAGACATNCCTAAACAANCACATTTGCTTAAGCGAATAACTCAACTCNTAGAGACATTAATTGAAAATTACTCAAAAGCACGNGATATTTCAAAAACAGTAACAGAACTAAACAAATTATCTGATAGAGACTTAGCCGACTTAGGTATGAATAGGTCAGAGATTCTATCCAGAGCAAAAAATGCATGCAATAAAATTTAGGTTGCTAATAAAAAATTCACTTTAGCAACTCTAGTTATTGTAATGGAATGGCAGTGCTGCTCTCCCTCAGCACTGCCAAAATTCGACAAATAGTATTATTTTTCCAAATTGGCCTTTTCAATTTACTAACAATCACGTATTGCATCACTTTCACAAAGCTTATGCACCCTTGGAGGATAAGCAAACTAACTATTTGGAGTANAATGATGGCTGATCAAATACCAGACTTAAACGCCACAGCTCGCTCGGGGACAGGCAAGGGGGCCGCCCGTAAAGCTNGAAGAGATGGCTTGGTGCCTGGCGTCGTATACGGCGGNGGACAAGACCCTCAACCAATTAACGTAAAATACAATGAATTATTTAAAATGGTAAAAGCTGGAAGATTTTTATCGACTTTATTTAATTTAAAAGTGCCCGATCAAGAAGATGTACGAGTAATCTGTAGAAATGTACAAAGGCACGTAGTAAAAGACCTTCCAACACATTTAGACTTAATGAGATTACGAAGAAGCTCTAGAGTAAATTTATTTATACCTGTTGAGTTTATAAACGAAGAAGAATGTCCTGGCTTAAAACGCGGTGGAGTCCTGACTGTTGTGCGAACAGAAGTAGAGTTAAAAGTAACAGCAAGCGATATTCCTGAAAAACTAATTGCCAATCTTGAAGGATTAGANATTGGCGATGGAATAACAATTTCAAATATTGAAATGCCAGCTGGTGCTCGTCCAATGATAACAGATCGAGACTTTGTTATAGCAAATGTTTCAGCGCCATCTGCTCTAAAATCAACAGATGAAGACGAAGAGGTCTCAGATGCTGAAGATAGCGCAGAGGATAGTGAAGAAAATTCTGAGAATACCGAGAATAGTTCTGAAGAATAACGCAAGACTGATGGGAAGGAGCAATTNATCTCCTTTCTATCCAATTTATTTGGCTAAAGAATAAATAATATGAGTGATATTGCTTTATATCATTATCAATATAAATTAGNGTCATATTTTGATTAANAGGGCATTGTTATGCAAATAATTGCGGGATTGGGAAATCCAGGAAAAAAGTATACTCAAAACCGCCATAACATTGGTTTTAAAATTTTAGATTCAATGGCTGAACTAAACAATTTTCAACCATGGCGAAAAAAATTCCAGTCACAAATAACTGAAGGTCATTTAAACTCCAAAAAAGTTATGTTGATAAAACCAGAAACATTTATGAATAATTCTGGAAACGCAATCCAAGAGGTGCTAAATTTTTATAAGTTAAATGTCGAAAATTTAACAGTTATCCACGATGACTTAGATTTGAAAATTGGTAAAGTAAAATTGAAAACTGGCGGTGGTAGCGCTGGTCATAATGGGTTAAAGTCTATAGACCAACATGTTGGCAACTCATATCTAAGATTGAGATTCGGCATATCAAGGCCAGCAAACAAAGCAATGGTTGCAAAATATGTTTTAAGTGATTTCACAGTTAATGATAGAGATAAAATAGAAACTCTAATAATAAAAATTTCAAGGCATATTGAAAAGTTATTTAACGAAAACCAGCAAGAATTTCTAAATCAAATCAATCAGACTCAAGAAAAGGCAGNATATCATAATCCAAAAAATAAACCGAACAATAAAACTGAACCACNTGAATATGGTAGNAAAACCAAGCTAACTCCACTTCAGAGACTGATAAAAAAATTCAAAAATTGATTAANCAAAAGGAAACTATCACTTGCCTATAACNCAAGAAGCNTCATTNAACGTTTTTGATAAACCATTAGANATATGCTCNAANGATCCAGTCACTGGGTTTTTTAGGAATGGNTCTTGTGANACATGTAACGACGACGAAGGCAGCCATACAGTATGTGCAATTATGACAGATGAATTTTTGGCATTCTCAAAATATCTTGGTAATGATTTAACGACACCAAGATTAGAGTTTGGATTTCCTGGACTAAAAGCTGGCGATCAATGGTGTTTATGCGCATCGAGGTTTCTTCAGGCGCATCTGGAAGATGTCGCTCCAATGATAAATGCAAGAGCCACTCATAAGAAGGCACTANAAATAATACCACTNGAGATTCTTTTGAAATATGCNNTGAAATAAAAATTANAAATATGTAAGATCAGTAGNTTTATCTACTCACTAATNTCAATATCTAATGCCTTAGCCACAGTAAAAATATCCTTATCTCCGCGGCCACACATATTCATTACGATCAAATGATCTTTGGGTAAATCAGGTGCAATTTTTAGTACATGAGCTAATGCATGACTTGGTTCTAAAGCAGGAATTATTCCTTCTTGCAAGCAACATAACTTAAAAGCAGCTAAAGCTTCTTCATCAGTGATACTCACATATTTGGCGCGACCAATATCATGTAGCCAACTGTGTTCTGGACCAATTCCAGGATAATCCAAACCTGCTGATATTGAAAAACCTTCTAAGATCTGCCCATCATCATCTTGTAATAAATAAGTCCTATTTCCATGCAAGACTCCGGGTCGACCACCTGTCAATGAAGCGCAATGCTCCATTCGCCCATTAACACCTTTACCACCAGCTTCAACACCGATTATGTTAACGTCTGTGTCATCTAAAAATGGGTAAAAAAGACCCATAGCATTCGAACCACCACCTATTGCTGCAATCAAGGTATCAGGCAGGCGGCCTTCACCTTCTTGTGTTTGAATTTGATCACGCACTTCTTTTCCAATAATTGATTGAAAATCTCGAACCATAGCAGGATAAGGATGTGGGCCAGCCACGGTTCCAATGCAATAGAAGGTATCCTTAACATTAGTAACCCAGTCTCTTAATGCATCATTCATAGCATCTTTTAATGTTCCCCTACCTGACGTAACCGAAATAATCTCAGCACCTAACAATTTCATCCTGAAGACGTTCGGTGCTTGTCTTTCAACGTCATGAGAACCCATGTATACTACGCATTTTAAACCAAATCTAGCACACACTGTTGCCGTTGCAACTCCGTGTTGACCAGCTCCAGTTTCTGCAATTATACGTTTTTTACCCATACGCATTGCTAACAGAATTTGACCGAGCACATTGTTAATCTTATGAGCACCAGTATGATTTAATTCATCTCGTTTCATGTAGATTTTAGCGCCACCCAGATGTGTTGTAAGTCTCTCAGCAAGATATAAGGGAGATGGCCTACCCACATAGTGCTTCCACAAATAGTCCATTTGCTCCCAGAAAGATCCATCTTTCTTTGCCTTCTCATATTCCTTTTCTAAATCGAGAATTAAAGGCATAAGTGTCTCAGAAACAAACCTTCCACCAAATTGACCAAAACGACCACCTTCATCTGGCCCCTTCATAAAACTATTAAAAAGATTATTTTCTGGATTTTCCATCATTCTTCACTACCTCAATAAATTCGCTCATCTTTTTAGGATCTTTTACTCCAAACTTTTTTTCAATACCTGAAGAAACATCAACTTGATTTGCACCTGATATTCTTATCGCTTTGATAACATTTTTTGAAGTCAAACCACCAGCTAATAACCAAGGGCACTCAAAATGGAAATCTGACACAAGCCCCCAATCAAAAACAATACCATTGCCACCAGGTAGCTTCATTGAGGTTGAGGCTTTAGTGTCAATCAACAACTGATCGCAAGTATCCTCGAATTCTTTGACCTGCTTCAAATCAGATTTCTCCGCAATACCGATTGACTTTATAATTGGAATGCCAAGTAAGTCTTTTAACTTCCCAACTTGCTCTGGTGTTTCTTGACCATGAAGCTGAAGATAGTCTAGGCGCGCTTCCTTTGAGACTTTTTCAATGTGTCGTCGAGAAGCGTTAACAAACAAACCAACAGTCTTTATTTCAGCAGGAACTAAATCTATTAACTTTCTTGCAGAATAAGTGTCAACAAAGCGTGGAGATTTCTCAAAAAAAACAAATCCGAGATAATCAACACCACATCTAACAGCATATTTAACAGTTGATATTGATTTTAGCCCACAAATCTTAACTTTTACCATGAAAGTAACAATTTCCTAAAACTTTTACTTAATTTCGTCTAAAATGTTTAAAATTTCAGTGTCACCAGCTACATTGTTGGAGTTTAATTCCATGATTTTTTTTCTTAGCAATCTTAACTCTTTTTCTTTCCGCCTCAGTTTCAATCTATACTTACGCTCTCTAAAAAACTCATAAACAATCCCAAACACTATTCCAGTTAACATAGCAAGATAAACTAGCAAAAATATTGGTAACACATATCTACCACTTACAAAACCAACCCGCTCAAAATTTTCAGGTAACAATTTCAGCACAACTGTTTCAGTGTTGGAAAGACCAAAAATTATAAGCAATGAGCCTACTAAAGCCGCCACCAGTAGTTTTATGTACCGCAAAAAACAAATCCTTTATTAAGATTGTCAATTTCGATTCAGGCGATCTCTCAATAGCTTGCCTGTTTTAAAAAAAGCCACATGCTTCTCAGCCACTTCAACTTTTTCACCTGTTCTTGGATTTCGTCCTATTCGAGCTTCTCTTTTCTTTACTGAGAATGCGCCAAAGCCTCTTAGTTCTACTCGATCACCAGAAGCCATTGCCGAAATAATTTCATCAAATATTGTAGCAACTATCCTCTCCACATCCTTTTGATAAAGATGCGGGTTTTCATCAGCAATCTTTTGGACCAGCTCAGATCGTATCATGTAACTCCTCCATGTCAATTTTTGCGAACACTAAACTTGTCCAAGTGTTACAGATTTAGTTGCGAGTGGAAATAGATTGCCCCTCAGATAATGTATTAAATTAAGATATTATCAATAAAGCCACGATAAAATCTA
>NYTF01000053.1 GCA_002683355.1 Paracoccaceae bacterium
AAGGAATCTAGAGACTTGCTTATCTCCTTGGGTATATCTCCGATGCAAGGTATTCATGAAGCTCTAAACGCAATCAAACATGCTACGACATGGAACAAGAATAGAGCTAATATATTAGATGCAAAACCGAGCTGTGTCTTTGAGGTTGTAGCAAATTTAGATCAGAAAAACGTTCTAGATGAATATGAAAGTAAAGCTCTTTTAAAAAAGAATGGGTTTAATGTTCCAGATAGCAAGTTGTGTTTGAATAAGGTGGATTCCAATGATCTCGGCAGTATTAATTTTCCAATTGCTTTGAAGATGGTCAGTTCGAAAATTTTACATAAAACAGAACTTAATGCGGTTGTTTTGAATCTAAAAAGTGATTTGGAGTTATTTGCGGCTGTTGAGAATATGCGTTCTTCAGTTTCAAAAAAAGCTCCAAATTTGGTTTCCAATAAATATCTTATTGAAGAAATGGCTCAAAAGCCTATTGCTGAGCTTATCGTGGGCATTCAGGCGGATAAGCAATTTGGACTATCATTAACAATCGGAAGTGGTGGAGTTTTTGTAGAGCTGATTGGTGATGCGGTCACGCTGCTGCTCCCAACATCTTCAGAAGAAATAACAGATGCGATCAAGAACCTTAAAGTTTTCAATCTGATGAAAGGCTTTCGAGGAAATTTAGCCACAAATCTTAACTGTATTTCAAATGAAATATTGAAGCTTACAAAATTTGTAGAACAAAATATAAATGCGATCTCAGAAATTGAGGTTAATCCCCTATTTGTGTTTGAAGATTCAGTTTTAATTGTTGACGCATTGATACATACTTATAAATCCAATATTTCTTGAAACCTTTTTTTTAAATTTAATAAAATGTTGAAAATATATTGTTTGAGTGAGAGAACATGACAATGAAGATATTTTGAAACAAAGGAATTTATATCATGACTGAACTTTGGAGATTGGGAGGGTACGAACTTTCAAATTTAATCAGATCTAAGAAAGTTTCTACTGTTGAAGTTGTGGAGTCACATTTAAACCGGTTAGCAGAAGTGAATTGCAAATTGAATGCTGTTGTTCAGGAGATGCCAGATGAGGCAATAAACGATGCTAAAGAGATAGATAGTAAGATTAAATCTGGTAAAAACCCAGGGGTATTGTGTGGGATTCCAGTTACAATAAAAGTTGTGGCAGATCAGAAAGGTCACGCTACAACCAATGGGTTAAGGTTACATAAAGATTTGATAGCTAATACTGATAGTCCAATAGTCTCTAATGTAAAAAAGGCTGGAGGGATAATTATTGGAAGGACAAATACCCCAGCATTTTCGCTCAGATGGTTTACAAATAATGAGCTTCATGGGCAGACGCTTAATCCCCATGATAAGTCAATAACTCCAGGAGGTTCGTCTGGTGGAGCTTCGTCAGCAGTTGCAAGTGGTATGTGTCCAATAGCTCATGGTACCGATATTGGTGGATCGATTAGATATCCTGCGTATGCCTGTGGACTGCATGGCTTGCGCCCAACTTTGGGACGGATTCCAGCATATAATGCTTCTTGGCCCGAGCGTTCAATTGGACCACAATTAATGGCAGTTGGAGGCCCTATAGCAAGATCTATGAAAGATATAGAGATTTCTTTTGAGGCCATGGCTGCAAGTGATAGTCGAGATCCTTGGTATGTACCCGCACCAATTAATGGACCAAACTTTGAAAAGCGAGTAGCATTTTCTACTCATCCTGATGGAATGCCTGTTTGTGAAGAGGTTGTGACGGCAATAAGAGATTCTGCAGATCGACTTGCTAAATTTGGCTGGAAGGTTGAGGAAGTGGAGTGTCCTCCTATGAAGGATGTTGCTGATATAAATGCACAATTATGGATGGCTGAAATGCGACATTGGGCCAAAGAGGCAATCGAGAAAGAAGCTGAACCTAATTCAAAATTTGTTTTTGAACAAATGACTAAACGGTCTCCTGAGATTGGTATTGGCGGGTTGTTAGAAGCGCTTCAAAAAAGAGCAACTTTTTTAAGAGAGTGGCAATTGTTTTTAACCAAATACCCAGTTTTAATAACACCAGTTTCAGGGCAGTTGCCCTTCCCTCAGCAACTTGATGTTAAGTCTGAAAATGATTTTGAAAACGTTATGAAGGCGCAACTTACTCAACTGGCCGTGCCAGCATTAGGGTTGCCAGCATTATCAGTGTTTACTGGTTTTTCTGGAACAACACCCCTTGGTGTGCAATTGATCGGCGCGAGGTTTAGGGAAGATATACTTATTGCTGCTGGANCAGACATTGAAAAGTCAGGNCNATCACCNTTGTGTGTTGANCCTAGTTGGTAANTTTTGATCCAGTTACAACCTGTTAATTGGTACTTTTAAATAATGTTNNCCATCATCTTCNGCTGGNGGTAATTTTCCTGCTCGCATATTTACTTGAATNGAAGGGATAATTAACTTGGGCATNGAAAGTTGAGCGTCTCTGGTTGTTCTGAANTCCACAAANTCGCGTTCAGTTTTACCCCCACCAACATGAATATTAAGTTCTTTTTGTTTTGCAACGGTTGTTTCCCANCAAAACTCNTCTCTTCCTGGTGCTTTGTAATCATGGCACAAAAATAATCTAGTATCAGATGGAAGCGAAAGTATTTTTTGAATGGAATCGTATAGATCTTGTGCGGACCCTCCTGGAAAATCTGCTCGTGCCGTTCCAAAATCTGGCATGAAAAGTGTATCTCCAATAAATGCTGCGTCATCAAAAACATAGGTTACACATGCAGGAGTGTGCCCTGGTGTATGCATAACACTTACATTTAGATTTCCAATTTGAAACTTGTCGCCGTCCTCAAAAAGTTGGTCAAATTGGCTTCCATCCATTTGAAATTCAGTACCTGCATTAAAAATTTTTCCAAACACTTTTTGGACTGACTCAATATTAGCTCCGATTGCTATCTTACCACCTAATTGTTTCGCCAAATAAGGTGCAGCTGATAGGTGATCAGCATGAACATGGGTTTCAATAACCCAATCCAACTTCCAATCATTTTTTTTGATTTCTTGTATAAGCATATCTGCATGATTGGTATGAGTTCGCCCAGAAGCCAAATCAAAGTCGAGTATCGAATCTATTACTGCGCAAGAATTTGAAGTTGGATCTTTTACGATATAACAGGCCGCATTTGTATTTTCATCAAAAAAACTGTGAACTTCTGGCTTAGGATTTTTTATCATTTAAAATTCTACCACTGCCCTTATTGATTTTCCTTCATGCATTAAATCAAAACCTTTATTAATCTCATCTAAAGTCAACGTGTGAGTTATCATTGGATCGATTTCAATTTTTCCATCCATATACCAATCAACATAATTAGGTACTTCAGTACGGCCAGACACACCTCCAAATGCAGTGCCACGCCAAACCCGTCCTGTAACTAGTTGGAAGGGTCTTGTTGAGATCTCTTCACCTGCGGCAGCTACTCCAATAATTACGCTTTCGCCCCAACCTTTATGAGCAGACTCGAGTGCATCACGCATAACCTTGGTATTGCCAGTAGCGTCAAATGTATAATCAGCACCACCACCCGTTAATTCAACAAGATGTGAAACAAGATCACCTTCAACTTCAGTTGGGTTTACGAAATCTGTCATACCAAATTTAGTAGCCATTTCAATTTTATCATCGTTTAGGTCAACGCCAACAATTTGGTCAGCTCCTGCAAGTCGAAGGCCTTGAATAACATTTAGTCCTATCCCACCTAAACCAAAAACAATGCCACGACTGCCAACCTCTACTTTTGCAGTGTTAAGAACAGCCCCAATACCAGTTGTTACACCACAACCAATATAACATATTTTATCAAATGGAGCATCTTTACGGACTTTTGCGACGGCAATTTCAGGAACAACGGTGTGATTTGCAAATGTAGAGCAGCCCATAAAGTGATAGATTGGAGTTCCATCTAACATTGAAAACCTGGTTGTTCCATCTGGTAGTAGACCTTGCCCTTGGGTCGATCTGATGGCCTGACAGAGATTAGTCTTTGGATTTAGGCAATATTCACAATTCCGACATTCTGGTGTGTAAAGTGGTATAACATGATCGCCGACTTCAACGGTTGTCACGCCTTCACCAATTTCCATCACTACTCCAGCAGCTTCATGACCTAGTATAGCCGGAAAAACTCCTTCTGGGTCAGCTCCTGAACGAGTATATTCATCTGTATGACAAATTCCGCATGCTTTAATTTCTATTAAAACCTCGCCGGCTTTTGGGCCTTCAAGATTTACTTCCATTACTTCAAGTGGTTTGCCAGCTTCTAAGGCTACTGCTGCACGGGTTCTCATCATTTCATTCCTTTTAAAGTTTTATTAGTACAAATTTTTATCTTGCTTTCTATGTCCTTCTACTCGATTCGTGAAAAGTTTTGCACCTACATCACATTATTGCAATATTGGAATGCTATTATAAGAAAAAAACAAGCAAAAATAATAAATAAAATAAGTAATCGCATATTTTTTTAAAATAGTTCGGAATTGTTATGCATTTTACTTGTGAATATTTTTTGAAATGGCAGTCCCTAGGGGAATCGAACCCCTCTTTCCAGGTTGAAAACCTGGCGTCCTAACCGATAGACGAAGGGACCACTATTTCGTGAACGCGTTGTAGTTTGGGCTAAACAGCGTTGCAAGCGAAATATTACATTAATCAACTAAAAAAATTCTATTTTGCGTAAGCTGCATCTTCAAGATTCATTTTTACACGCTTTCGTCCGCCCCAATCATCAATTTGTAATCGACCAGCCAAATGAAACCTAAGACCATTATGATTTTCAAGCACTTCACCAATTGATGTTTCAAAAGCTCTAAACACAATGACGTCAATTTTTACAGCGCTGTCGTCTGAAACTGTCAATCTTAAATGATTTTCACCGGCTCTTTTTGCAAATAATATTCGTTGATTTAAAAGGGCAAGTCTTGGCGCAGGAGCTCCAGCACCAAACGGGCCTGCATTATCAAACTCTGCAACTAACTCCTGAGTGACTGCGCTGCACATTAATGTTCCAGTGATAATAAGATCTTTGGGAGAAATATCATTGGCGCCGTTATCAATTAATAAATTTGTTAATCGCTGCATTGCTGTTGGTATCTGGTCTTCTCTTAAAGATAAGCCAGCTGCCATACTATGCCCACCACCCTTAATAATTAGATTTTCGCTACTTAATCTCGTTATAGCTGATCCAATATCAATGCCCTTTATAGATCTTGCAGAACCTGATCCAATTCCATCTTCCAGACCAATAACAACAGCAGGGCGATTGTTCTGCTCTTTTAACCTCGATGCGATTATTCCTACAACTCCCGGATGCCAACCCTCTTTTGCTGCCCAGATTAGAGGCGCACTTGTATCACGAGTATTAACCTGGGTAGAAGCTTCGTGTAGAACCTTTTTTTCAATTTCTCGCCGATCAACATTTAATTTATTAAGTTTTGAGGCTATTAATTCAGCTTCAATTTCTGTTTGTGCGATTAGTAGTTCAACACCTAATTTAGAATTGCCAATTCTACCACCCGCATTAATTCTTGGCCCCAGTAAAAACCCCAAGTCATAAGCGCTTGGTTTAGATGTTAGCTGGCAGACATCGGATAACGCACTCAAGCCAGGATTTGTTCTGTTTGCGATGACAAGTAGACCTTGCTTAACGAAAGCACGATTCAATCCAATAAGCGGTGCCACATCAGCAATCGTTGCTAAAGCAACCAAGTCTAAAAATTTTAATAAGTTTGGCGCATTCACATTATCATTTTTTAGTTGAGTATTTGCTTCAACTAATAAAATGAAAACCATAGCAGTGGCACATAGATATTTAAAATTACCTGTCTCATCTTGGCGACTTGGATTTATNATTGCAAAGGCTTCAGGCAAATTCTCTTCCGCTAAGTGATGATCTACAATAATAACGTCGGTGGGATTGGCAGCCAAAATGCTTTCAAATGCCACGGTGCCACAATCTAAACAAATAATTAGGTCATGCGTTTTTGAAAGTTTTTCCATTGCGGTTATATTAGGGCCAAAGCCTTCTCTAATTCGATCTGGAATATAGATGGTGCACGGCACTCCAAGATCCCTTAGCCAATTATTTAATAAGGCACCAGACGCGGCTCCGTCCACATCATAATCAGAAAAAATTGCAATTTTATGACCCTGGTTGATTGCTGATATCAATCGTTTGGCTGCTTTTTCAACGTCTTTGAAGCTCTTTGGATCTGGCAATAGATATTTTATTTTTGAGTCTAAAAACGTTTTAGCTTCTTCAACAGTTACTCCCTGAGCCGCTATTGTTCTACTTACAATTTCAGGAATTTGTAACGCTTGTGATATTGCAAGCCCTTGGCGTAAAGTTTCGTTTGGTAATCCAACCCATCTTCTGCCAGTTAGAGAACTTTCAACTTTAGAAAAGGCTTCACCCATTTCCTTTTAATTATTAAGTTTTTGCTGATAGTTTAACCGGCGGACTGAACCAGTTTTGGATCTCATAAGCATGGTATCTGTTTCAATAAAGTTTGCTGATCTTTTTATCCCATTTAAAAGAGACCCATCTGTAACCCCTGTTGCAGCAAAGAGAACGTCTGATTGAACCATTTCATCTCGGGAGTAAATTTTATTTAGGTCTTTAATGCCTGCCTTAAAGGCTCTGTCTTTTTCATCATCATTTCGGAAAGTCAGGCGCCCTTGTATTTGGCCACCCATGCATTTTAACGCCGCCGCCGCCAATACGCCCTCTGGCGCGCCTCCTGAGCCCATGTAAATATCAATGCCAGTTTTTTGCCATTCAGCGCAATGCATAACTCCTGCAACATCACCATCGGTAATTAGTCTTATTGACGCTCCAGCTGTTCTAATTTCTTCAATAAGATCTTCATGTCGTGGCCTTTCTAAAATGCAAACTGTAATTTCTTCCACGTTACATTTTTTTGCTTTAGCTAATGTAGTAATTCTTTCGCTAGGTGACATATCTAGATTTATCAAATTATCTTCAAAGCCCGGTCCAATTGCTAACTTATCCATGTATACATCAGGCGCATGTAGCATGGTATTTTTTGGTCCCATAGCAATAACCGCCAGAGCATTAGGCATATCTTTAGCTGTCAGAGTTGTGCCTTCAAGAGGGTCGAGAGCAATGTCTACGTCGGGGCCATTTCCTTTTCCAACTTTTTCACCAATATAAAGCATTGGCGCTTCATCTCGTTCGCCTTCACCAATTACGACTACACCATTAATTTCCAGTTTATTTAATTCTGACCTCATTGCATCTACAGCAGCCTGATCTGCTGCTTTTTCATCACCACGACCAATCAATTTTGCCGAAGCTAGCGCAGCAGCTTCTGTAACCCGGGCCAAACTTAGTGAAAGTATTCGATCATGGAACTTTATTTCATCGGACATTTTTTTAGCCTTAATTTACAATATGTTTAAATTATTAGATCAGGATATTATAGGTTACTCTAGACTTCTTCAATTCTTAGGGCAACGGGGTCTTCCATCGTCACACCAGTTTTTACGACTTCTTTTAACGCTCTGCGTAGTGTTTCTGGTAAAGTTTTGTGCGTTACTATAAAAACTGGAGCTGCAGCATCAGCATGTTGAGTTTGATGCATTTGATCTATTGAAATTTTGTTATTTCCAAGTGCAGATGCCATTTTTGCTAATACGCCTGGAGCGTCTTTTAGTTTTGTTCGCACATAGTATGCTGACTCAGTTGAGGTTGATGCTTTCTTACTTTTGGTTAAATCTTTTGCAGGGCAACCAAATGTTGGAATATATGCACCCCTTGCAACGTCAATTATGTCTGACATAACCGCAGACGCGGTAGGTCCTTCCCCTGCACCTGCGCCACGTAAAATTATTTGCCCAGAGTTATCCCCATCAAAAATTATCATGTTCATTGCATTTTCAAGCTGTCCAATAGGTGATGCAGCAGGAACTAAACATGGCTGCATCCTTTGTTCCAGCCCTTCATCTGTGAGCTCACTAACACCCAATAGTTTAATTCGATAACCCATTTCCCTAACGTGTTCGATATCTTGAATGGTAATTTGCTCTATGCCTTGTATATCAATAGCATTCATTTCAATCTGAGTTCCAAAAGCTATTGATGATAAAATAGATAACTTATGGCTAGCATCAATTCCACCAACATCCAGTGTTGGGTCAGCTTCCAAATAACCTAGTGCTTTAGCTTCGTTGAATACTTTTTCATAGGATAAATTAGCACTTTCCATTCTTGTTAGTATGTAATTGCAGGTCCCGTTCATTACTCCCATTATTCTGGTTATTTTGTTACCAGCCAAGCTTTCAACTAAAGTCTTTATTGCGGGAATTCCCCCTGCGACAGCAGCCTCAAATTTTAATGAAACATTATTTTTTTCAGCTAAGATTGCTAATTGTTGGCCATGCTTCGATATCAGTGCTTTATTGGCNGTTATAACATGTTTTCCAGAATTTAATGCGATCTCTATTGCTTCTTTCGCTGGATTTTCTTCCCCCCCGATAAGCTCTACNAAAACGTCTATATCTGCTCTTCTGGCTAGGTTAGTTATTTCACTTTCCCATTCAAACTCTTTGAGACTAATTCCTCGCTCCTTGCTCCTAGTTTTTGCTGATACTGCAACTAATTCAATTGTTCTATCACTTCGCTGATTGATCAATTTGGCGTGTGACTCTAGAATTTTAAGAACTCCGATACCAACGGTCCCAAGCCCAGCAATGCCAAGTTTTAGTTTACCTTTCATAAAGCCCTCTCTTTAAGTTGGCATTAAAATTAATTTCCTGATTGTCGTATCAATTGTTTAATCATCTTTAAATGCTTATTTTAAAAAATATTATCTTTATTGAATTTTTATAAAAAAAATGAGACTACTTTAATGGACAACATGTCATTCTTTAAGATTAAGGTGAATTACCTAGAAAATATTACTTAATCAGTTGCGAACTGAAGGGTAAAGGGAGAATAAGATGAAAAAAATATTNGGAATTATTGCTTGGGCCATCTTAACTGCATCGCCAGTTTTTGCTGGAGACCCTTCTAATGGCATTTGGAAGACAGCAGTTAGTGAGGAAACTGGAAGTTGGCTTCACGTTAAGGTTTATGATTGTGATGGTTTGATCTGTGGTGAAATTTTAGATGCATATACATCTGATGGGAAAATTTCTGAAGATTACGAACATAAAGGAAAGCCAATCATTTGGAATATGCAAATAAATGGTGATGGAACTTACAAAAAGGGTAAAATTTGGAACCCGACAAATGATAAGACTTACAGCTCAAAAATGGCTCTTGATGGAACAAGTTTGGATGTTAGTGGATGTGTTTGGGGTCTTTGCCAAGCACAAACTTGGGAAAGAGTTAGTGACTAATTGAAAGGTTTTTACACCATCTGACGTTACAATGTATAATTACGGTGTTTATTTTTTAATCCTGTCTTGGATTTAAAATTCTGTCATTTGAATACTTAAGATCATAGCGTGTAAATTTATCGGTTATGATTATTTTAAGAAGTATGGCAGTTTGAAAAGGTTGGTTTCTGTGAGCGGGAAAAATAATATTAGTCAAAAAGTTGCAGTTACCATTGTCGTGCCAACTTATAATGAAAGATTGAATATAAGACCTTTGGTGTCTTTGTTAGAGAACGCACTTACAGGTATAGATTGGGAAGTTGTTTTTGTTGATGATGATAGCCCTGATGGAACAGCAGATGAAGTAAGAGAGTTAGCAAAAAGTATCTCAAATATCAGGGTTATTCACCGTGTTGGGCGAAGAGGTTTATCCGGGGCTTGTATAGAAGGCATCTTATCCAGTGCAGGACCCTATGTTGCTGTAATGGACGGTGATCTCCAACATGATGAAAAGATCTTACCATTGATGTTAGATGCATTTGTTTCTGACCTTGACTTGGATCTAGTAATTGGTTCGAGGAANGTACATGGTGGTTCGTCCGGAAATGGCTTATCTCGCATACGTAGTTGGGGTAGTGATTTTGCAACATGGTTAGCACGCCGGCTCCTGAAAATTAATGTAAAAGATCCTATGAGTGGATTTTTTATGATAAAATTAGATAGCTTTAGAGAAGTGGTAAATGAGTTACAAAGCCAAGGATTTAAAATTTTAACTGATGTTTTGTCTGCTTCAAGAGGGGGGTGGAAGGTAAAAGAAATCCCATTTATTTTTAAGGAACGTCAGAACGGTGAAAGTAAGATGGATGGTGCCGTAACATTAGAATACTTTGGTCTCATTTTGGCGCGACTTACGGGTGGTACAATTAGTATTAGATTTGTCTTATTTCTTCTTGTTGGTTTAACTGGTGTTTTGGTACAATTGTTAATGGTTGGTGTTTTCTTGAACTTGTTAAAATTCAGCTTTTTTTACTCTCAAATTTTTGCTGTAATTGCGGCAATGACATCTAATTTTTTTCTAAACAATATGCTAACTTATCGCGATCAAGCGTTGTCAGGAAAGCGGATTTTTCTTGGCCTGCTTTCATTTTATTTTGTTTGCTCAATTGGAGCTGTAGCAAATGTTGCAGTGGCTAATTTGGTATATAGTTTTGTCTCTTTATGGATTTTAGCAAGTTTTTTAGGTTCGGTTATGAGTTCTTTATGGAATTTTATGTCATCAAAGTGGCTCACTTGGAGAATTAGGTGATAATGCGTGTTAGATGCTAAGTTAAATTTCTTTAAATATAGTGAATTTACTAAGCTTTTTGTTTCATTTCTGATTGCGAGAGTATTATTTGCTTATTACCTCCCGTTGGGTGTTGATGAGGCATATCAAATCACAGTTGGAAGGCATCTTGCTTGGAGTTATTATGATCATCCTGCATTAAGTTTTTGGGCACCCAGTGTCTTAAGTAAAATGTTTGGTTTTGAAAATATTTTTCTGTATCGGCTGCCTGCCATAATTTTTGGTAGTATCACTTTATTTGGATTATATGGAATTGGACTATTGTTAGAAGGAAGAAAGGCAGCATTTTGGACAATTGTTTTATATATTNTTTCACCTTTTTTCTTTTTTTCAGGTGGTATGTTTGTGGTACCAGATGGCCCATTAAACGCTGCAATTGCGATGACAATGTTTTTGTTTATAAGATCCCAAACATTAAAATCAGGATACGTCTTTCAAATGATTTTGATTGGCATCTGGGTGGCAATATCATTTTTATCTAAATACCATGCAATCTTATTACCATTTTCGTTGCTCTTTTATTTTTTGATATCAAGTGAGCGCAGATATTGGTTCTTTCATTCAAAAATTTGGATTATTGCATTGATTGGTGTTCTTGGACTTTTACCGACATTAATTTGGAATTATCAACAGGGATGGCCTTCTTTTATATTTCATGGTGGCCGCACTAATTTTGAGTTAAGTCCTATTAGTTTCATTATAATGGGTCTTGGCCAATTGATCTATCTGCTCCCCTTAACATTATTTTTAGCTATCTGGGCCTTTTTCGCAATTAAACGTAACAAACTTAATAATCTCTTAATTTATCCAGCATCGTTTATCATCCTTAGTTTCAATCTTTTATATGTTTTAGGTGCTGAAGGTTTTCCACACTGGACAATGCCTGGGTGGATGCTGTCACTGCCTTTAATTGGCATCTTGTTAACCCAAAAGAGTGATCAGTTCAGAAATAATGTTAAAAAACTTCTGTTTTGCTGTGTTATACCAGTGTGGTTGTTAATAGGCATTGCAGTAATCCACATTAATACAGGATGGCTGACTGCGCATCTAAAGACCGCGCCGCGCTGGGATGTGACTTTGCAGTTTATGGATTGGAATAAATTTCCTGAAAAATTCGATCAAATCTGTTGTGATGACAATATAAAAACCATTGGGTTTTTGAACTGGGTAGATGCTGGGTTGATTGGAGCTACTCTAAAAGGAAGATATCCGATTAGGGTGGTTGGCAAAAAACCCCATCATTTTATTTTCATGGATAATAGTTCCGAACCAGTTATGGGTTATCTTTTGGTCCCCGCTTTAATGCATGAAATGGATAAAACTATCGAACATGTGCTTGGCCAGTCAAGACTACTTGATCCAAACGTAAAGTTTATACAGTCTATTGATGTGAAAAGGGGTAGTTTTGATTATGCAACGGTGCTGGTTTTTAAAATGCTACTGCCAAAACCTCAAATAGGTGGTTAGACAGGAGATATTAACAGAGAAAAAATTAGATTGTCACATCTCTTGCAATAATTGTTATGAGATCGTATGTGCAGTAGTCGAAGAGTATTAGATTAGGATAAAATTTGTGATGACAAACCCATTTCAGTTTATTCAACAAGTAAGAGCGGAGATTTCAAAAGTCGTTTGGCCGACAAGGAGAGAAACTCTGTTAACCACGGTAATGGTGTTTATAATGGCGGCGCTGACAGCCACATTTTTTTCGTTGATCGATATGGTAATTCGATTTTGCCTTTCTTTGGTGATTGGCGCATAAATTTCGTGTTGAAAGTACTTGATTTATGATCATTTGAAGGTTAGAGGCATTGTAAAGAAAGTTCATCGCGTGCAAAGATTCGTGTTGCGCGCGGTTTTTATTTGTGAAAACAGCACATTAAGTGTTTGAAATTATTTGTAAGTTCGTCTTAGACGAAAAAAAAGGTTGTGTTGATAATGGCTAAACGGTGGTACTCAATCAGCGTTCTTTCGAACTACGAAAAAAAGATTGCGGAACAAATCCTTCACGCGGTTGAGCAAGAGGGCTTATCCAACGAAATAGAGGAAGTTTTGGTGCCAACTGAGGAAGTTTTGGAAGTAAGGCGCGGGAAAAAAGTAACATCAGAGAGGCGTTTTATGCCTGGTTACGTTTTGGTAAAAATGGAAATGACTGATAAAGGCTATCATACCATAAATTCTATTAACAGGGTTACTGGTTTTCTGGGGCAGCAGGGTAAGCCTTCACCGATGCGCGATGCTGAAGTGAACACTATACTAAACAGAGTTGAGGAGGGAGCAGAAGCTCCACGGTCTCTCATAACATTTGAAGTTGGTGAGCAGGTAAATGTTACCGATGGTCCATTTGATGGGTTTTCTGGAATGGTTGAAGATGTTGATGACGACAATCAACGTTTAAAAGTTACAGTGTCAATTTTTGGTAGAGCGACACCAGTCGAATTAGAATACACACAGGTTTCAAAATAGGATTTGTGTGATGTCTGTGGAAGGTTAAAGCACGCGTGTTTTTAACCGTACCACGCAATAACAAGCCAAGGGACGCGCCCAAGGCTAATTGGTTCGGACCAAAGCAAGTCTGAACGATAAGAAAGAGAGGCCTTTATGGCAAAAAAAATAGCTGGCACAATGAAGCTGCAGGTTCCTGCAGGCCAAGCCAACCCATCTCCTCCAGTGGGTCCCGCTTTGGGACAAAGGGGTATAAATATTATGGAGTTTTGCAAGGCATTCAATGCTAAGACGCAAGACTTAGAGCCAGGAGCGCCATGTCCAACGATCATTACATATTATGTGGATAAATCTTTTGATATGGACATCAAAACATCACCTGCATCTTACTTTCTGCGAAAAGCGTCTAAGTTGAAGTCTGGCGCTAATTTACCAGGTAGAGAAACTGTTGGTTCGGTTACTACCGCTCAGGTAAAGGAAATAGCTGAAGCAAAGATGAAAGATTTAAATGCAAACGATATCGAAGCGGCAATGCAAATAATTTTGGGTTCTGCACGGTCAATGGGCATTGAGGTGAAAGGTTAGGTAATGGCAAAATTAGGTAAAAGAACTAATGCAGCTCGAGCAAACTTCGCCGGCAAATCTAATTTGTCTGTGGAAGAGGCTGTCACGTTAATAAAGAAAAATGCTAAAGCAAAATTTGATGAAACGGTAGATATTTCAATAAATCTAGGGGTGGATCCTCGACATGCCGACCAAATGGTCCGTGGAACCGTCAGTCTGCCAAATGGAACTGGAAAAACGGTAAGGGTTGGGGTTTTTGCACGTGGGGCAAAGGCTGACGAGGCAACAGCTGCAGGAGCTGATGTTGTTGGAGCAGAGGATTTAATGGAGACTGTGCAGTCAGGAAAGATTGAGTTTGATAGATGTATAGCGACCCCTGATATGATGCCGATCGTTGGACGACTTGGTAAAGTTTTGGGCCCAAGGAATTTAATGCCGAATCCTAAGGTTGGAACTGTCACGATGGACATCGAAGCGGCAGTTAAGAATGCTAAGGGTGGAGAGGTCCAGTTTAGAGTTGAAAAGGCTGGCGTTGTTCATGCTGGGGTAGGGAAGGCGTCATTTGGAGAGAAAGAGCTAGTACAAAATATTCAGGCGTTTATTGATGCGGTTTCAAAAGCGAAGCCATCTGGCACCAAAGGTGCTTACATGAAAAAAATTGCTGTTTCGTCCACAATGGGACCTGGCGTTTCGTTGGATTTGGGTGCAGCAAACTCGAAATAAAGGTTGGTCCGTTTTACGGACTTTAACCAAATGAATGAGGGGGCAGACGTTCTGACCTTTCTAGGTGAGAGAAATCTTACTGTCGTCCGAGACGGAGGGTATGAATAACCATATAAATCCTTCCTGAGATGAGTAACGTAATTATTTGGCCTTTTGGGCGATTTTAGACGGGACTCTTTAAATTGGACCCATCGCTGGTTGTGAAGGCAACCAGCTAATTTGAGCCGGGAGGTTAAACCCTCCCATAATTTGGAGAAAAACTGTGGATAGAGCAAAAAAAGAAAGTGTTGTCGAAGATCTTGGCAATATTTTTATGAGCTCTGGTGTCGTTGTGGTTGCACACTACGAAGGGCTTACAGTTGCAGAGATGCAAGACTATCGCCGGCGTGTAGGCGCGGTTGGTGGAACTGTACGTGTTGCCAAAAATAGGCTCGCTAAAATTGCGTTAAAAGGAAAACCTTGCGAAAGTATTGCAAGCCTTTTGAATGGAATGACTATTCTCACCTATTCTGAGGATCCAGTGGCGGCAGCAAAAGCGGCCAATGACTTTTCTAAAGAAAATACTAAGCTCACGATACTTGGTGGAGCAATGGGTGAAATGGTTCTAGACGTTGCCGGCGTAAAGGCCGTAGCAGCTCTACCATCGAGGGAAGAATTAATTTCTTCAATCGTGGGTTGTATAGGCGCACCAGCTGCAAACTTAGCTGGAGTTCTTACTTCACCAGGAAGCAATATAGCGAGTATTTTATCTTCGATCGAGGAGAATGCGGCAGCGTAAGGCAATTGTAGGAACTTGGTGTAATTTTAGACATCGGAACAGAAATTAAAAAAGAAATGGAAAAAGCAAATGGCTGATCTAAAAAAACTAGCTGAAGAGATTGTGGGATTAACACTTCTCGAAGCTCAAGAACTAAAAACAATACTTAAAGACGAATACGGCATTGAGCCTGCTGCTGGTGGCGCGGTAATGATGGCGAGTGCTGATAGTGGAGATGCTGCTTCTAGTGGCGACGATCAAACAGAATTTGACGTAATCTTGAAAGCTGCAGGTGGTAACAAAATTGCTGTTATCAAAGAGGTTCGAGCAATTACTGGGTTGGGTCTGAAAGAGGCCAAGGACATGGTAGACGCTGGAGGCAAGGCGATTAAAGAAGCTGTCAGCAAGGAAGAGGCGGAGGAAGTTAAGGGTAAACTAGAAGCTGCCGGTGCTGAAGTAGAAGTCAAGTAGATAAAATATTTGCGATTGAGCCATTTGATTTTGGCTCAATCGCGCTTGTTTTTCATAGACATCCGTTTAATCAGATGTCTATGAAAAACAGGGAACTTCGAGAGTTTATCACTGGGAAGATAGGCAAGAATAGAACAACACTGTTTGAGTGAGCTTTAGCAATTCCGTGCCCACCGGATTGCAAGAGTGCGCAAATAAAAAGTGAGACGAGTATGGCACAAAGTTATTCAGGACAAAAACGAATCCGTAAACATTTTGGTAAAATCCGAGAAGTTTTAGAGATGCCCAATCTTATCCAAGTTCAAAAATCTAGCTACGATCTATTTTTAAACTCTGGTGAAGGTGAGGCACCCACTGATGGTGAGGGAATTATGGGTGTTTTTCAATCTGTATTTCCAATAAAAGATTTCAATGAAACGTCTGTTTTAGAATTTGTCTCCTACGAATTGGAACATCCTAAATATGATGTTGAAGAATGTCAGACCCGGGATATGACTTATTCTGCCCCACTCAAAGTGAAATTGCGCTTAATTGTCTTTGATGTGGATGAAGACACAGGTGCCAGGTCGGTAAAAGATATTAAAGAGCAAGATGTATTTATGGGAGATATGCCATTAATGACGCCTAATGGTACGTTTGTAGTTAATGGAACAGAAAGAGTAATCGTATCTCAAATGCATCGTTCTCCAGGTGTGTTCTTTGACCATGATCGCGGCAAGACTCACTCGTCGGGAAAACTTCTTTTTGCATGTAGGGTTATACCTTACCGGGGTTCTTGGCTTGATTTTGAGTTTGATGCAAAAGATTTAGTTTTCGCTAGAATTGATCGAAGAAGAAAATTGCCTGTTACTACTGTGTTATATAGTTTGGGTTTGGATAGAGAAGGCATTATGGATGCTTACTACGATACTGTGGTATATACTGTTAAAAAGAATAAGGGTTGGGTAACAAANTTCTTTCCAGAACGAATAAGGGGAACAAGGCCAAATTACGACATNATAGATGCAAAAACTGGAAAAGTTATAGCTGAAGCTGGTAAGAAAGTTACTCCTCGGGCAGTAAAAAAATTAATCGATGACGCAAAAGTTACTGAGATTTTAGTTCCTTTTGATGAACTAGTAGGTAAATTCGTTGCTAAAGACTTGATCAATGAAGAAACTGGGGAGATATGGGTCGAAGCTGGAGATGAATTAACTTGGGAACTTGACAAAGATGATGAAGTGAAGGGCGGTGCTCTTAAAAGATTGATTGATGAGGGTGTTACAGATATTCCAGTTTTAGATATTGATAATGTAAATGTTGGGCCATACATGCGCAATACGGTTGCATCTGATAAAAATTGGAATCGTGACACTGCATTAATGGATATCTATCGTGTGATGAGGCCAGGTGAGCCTCCAACAGTAGACGCAGCTTCTGCACTTTTTGAAACATTATTCTTTGACTCAGAGAGATATGACTTGTCTGCAGTTGGCAGGGTAAAAATGAATATGCGTTTAGATCTTGATGCGCCAGATACTCATAGAACCTTAAGAAAAGAAGATATTATTGAGTGTATACGCGCAATTGTTGATCTTCGTGATGGACGAGGCGAGGTGGATGATATTGATCACCTTGGCAATCGAAGGGTTAGGTCCGTTGGTGAGTTGATGGAAAATCAATATCGGGTTGGCTTATTAAGGATGGAGCGTGCAATAAAAGAACGCATGTCTTCTGTCGAGATTGATACTGTGATGCCGCAAGACTTAATAAATGCTAAACCTGCTGCGGCTGCGGTTAGGGAATTCTTTGGCTCTTCACAATTAAGTCAATTTATGGATCAAACAAACCCTCTGTCAGAGGTAACCCATAAGCGTAGGTTATCAGCTTTGGGACCAGGTGGTTTAACACGCGAAAGAGCTGGTTTTGAGGTTCGAGATGTCCATCCAACCCACTATGGTCGAATGTGTCCTATTGAAACACCAGAAGGTCCAAATATTGGTCTTATAAATTCACTAGCATCATTTGCTCGAGTGAATAAGTATGGTTTTATNGAAACACCNTACAGAAAAGTTGTTGATAGCAAAGTTACGGATGAAGTGATTTATATGTCTGCAACCGAAGAAATGAGACACACTATTGCTCAAGCAAACGCTCAATTGGATTCACGGGGTAAATTCATAAATGATCTCGCATCTACTCGAAAGTCTGGAGAGTATACTTTGCAACCTCCGTCAAACATTGATTATATNGACGTTAGTCCAAAACAATTAGTTTCGGTAGCNGCGTCGCTAATTCCTTTTTTAGAAAATGATGATGCAAATAGGGCTTTGATGGGTTCAAATATGCAGCGTCAAGCGGTTCCCTTAATGCAAGCAACAGCTCCGTTTGTGGGAACAGGAATTGAAACAGTGGTAGCCAAAGATTCAGGTGCTGCGATAATGGCTAAGAGAGGTGGGGTTATAGATCAGGTAGATGCTACTAGAGTTGTGGTTAGGGTCACTGATAAGTTAGAATCAGGTGATCCCGGTGTAGATATCTATAGCTTGCGTAAGTTTCAGCGGTCAAATCAGAATACCTGTATTAATCAAAGACCACTTGTAACGGTTGGTGACACTGTAATCAAAGGAGAGGTGGTAGCAGATGGTCCCTCGACTGATATGGGTGAGCTNGCCTTGGGAAAAAATGTACTTGTCGCATTTATGCCNTGGAATGGTTACAATTATGAAGACAGTATTTTAATCTCTGAGCGAATAGCAAGAGATGATGTGTTCACCTCAATTCACATTGAAGAATTTGAGATAGCGGCCAGAGATACGAAACTAGGTCCAGAGGAAATAACTCGTGATATCCCAAATGTTGGAGAGGAAGCTCTTCGTAACTTGGATGAGGCGGGTATCGTTTATATTGGNGCGGAAGTTGAGCCTGGCGATATTCTAGTGGGAAAAATAACACCAAAAGGTGAAAGCCCCATGACGCCAGAAGAAAAACTTCTAAGAGCTATTTTTGGAGAAAAAGCATCTGATGTTCGTGATACCTCCTTGCGGGTAAAACCTGGTGATTTTGGAACGGTTGTTGAGGTGCGAGTGTTTAATCGACATGGCGTAGAAAAAGATGAGCGGGCTCTTCAAATTGAAAGAGAAGAAGTGGAAACNCTAGCGCGGGATCGAGATGACGAAATTGGAATTCTTGATCGGAACATTTATGCTCGCTTAAAAAGCTTAATCTTAGGCAAGAAGGCACTTAAAGGTCCTAAAGAGATAAAGGCGGGGTCGAAAATAGATGAAGAGCTTTTAAATCAGATAAGCAATGGATTGTGGTGGCAATTAGCAATAGATGATGAGAAGTGTGCGTTGGATGTTGAGGCTCTAAATAGTCAATATGAATTGCAAAAGAATGTTTTAGAAAATCGTTTTCAGGATAAGGTTGAAAAAGTAAGAAGGGGCGACGATTTACCTCCAGGCGTAATGAAAATGGTTAAGGTTTTCGTGGCAGTTAAGAGAAAGTTACAACCTGGTGATAANATGGCGGGGCGTCATGGAAATAAAGGTGTAATTTCAAAGGTTGTCCCAATGGAAGATATGCCATTTTTAGCAGATGGAACGCCGGTAGATTTTTGTTTGAATCCACTGGGTGTGCCATCAAGAATGAACGTGGGCCAAATTTTGGAAACTCACATGGGTTGGGCGGCTCGAGGTTTAGGTCAAAGCATTTCAGAGGCACTTGCAGAGTTTAAGAGGTCTGGAGAAAAAGGACCGTTAGATGATGCAATAAAAAATGCCTATGGTGAAGACCTGTTTAATGAAGCTTTTAAGCCGATGTCTGAAGATCAATTTGTTGAAGCTGCATCAAATGTTGTTGACGGAGTGCCAATTGCTACNCCGGTATTTGATGGTGCAAAAGAAAATGATGTCAATGAAGCTTTAGAAAAAGCTGGTTTTGATAGATCTGGTCAGTCAGTTGTATTTGATGGACGTACGGGAGAGCAATTTGCAAGACCTGTTACAGTCGGGGTTAAATATTTACTTAAACTGCATCATTTAGTGGATGATAAGATCCACGCGCGCTCTACTGGTCCATACTCGCTTGTCACCCANCAACCTTTNGGTGGTAAAGCACAATTTGGTGGNCAGCGATTTGGAGAAATGGAAGTGTGGGCATTAGAAGCATATGGTGCGGCTTACACTCTTCAGGAAATGTTAACCATAAAATCTGATGATGTTGCTGGGCGTACAAAAGTTTATGAGAGCATAGTTAAAGGTGAAGATAACTTCGAGGCNGGAATACCAGAAAGTTTTAACGTTTTAGTTAAAGAAGTCAGGGGCCTTGGTCTTAATATGGAGCTTCTAGATGCTGTGGAGGAAGAATGATCACAGCTTTAGAAAATCTCGCTCACCCAGAAAAATGTTAGGATAAGAATATGAACCAAGAAATTACAAATAACCCTTTTAACCCACTAGTTAACAAAAAAGCATTTGANGAAATTAAAATCTCTTTGGCATCGCCTGAGCGAATTTTNTCATGGTCTTTTGGTGAGATAAAAAAGCCNGAGACAATAAATTATAGAACATTTAAGCCAGAAAGAGATGGTTTATTTTGTGCAAGAATATTTGGGCCAATTAAAGATTATGAATGTTTGTGCGGTAAATACAAACGAATGAAATACAGAGGTGTTGTTTGCGAAAAATGTGGTGTTGAGGTTACATTACAAAAAGTTAGACGGGAACGCATGGGACACATTGAGCTAGCGGCTCCGTGCGCTCATATTTGGTTTTTGAAATCGCTACCATCACGAATTGGTCTAATGTTAGATATGACGCTCCGAGANCTGGAACGAATATTATATTTTGAAAATTATGTTGTAATTGAGCCAGGTTTAACAGATTTATCTTATGGTGATTTACTAACNGAAGAAGAGTTTATGGATGCGCAGGATACGTTTGGTATTGACGCATTTACGGCTGGTATTGGTGCTGAAGCAATTAGAGAAATGTTGAAAAATATTGATCTTGAAGCTGAAGCGGAGCAGTTGCGGAGTGATTTGGCTGAGGCCACTGGAGAACTGAAGCCGAAAAAGATTATTAAAAGATTAAAAATTGTAGAGAACTTTTTGGAATCTGGTAACAGACCAGAATGGATGGTTCTAACAGTAGTGCCTGTAATTCCTCCAGAATTGCGCCCATTGGTGCCTTTGGATGGTGGTCGGTTTGCCACCTCTGATCTAAATGATCTATATCGAAGAGTGATTAATAGAAATAACCGCTTGAAGCGATTAATCGAATTGCGCGCTCCNGATATTATCGTCCGAAATGAAAAAAGAATGCTGCAGGAATCTGTAGATGCATTGTTTGATAATGGTCGCCGTGGAAGAGTAATCACAGGTGCAAATAAACGACCACTTAAATCATTGTCTGATATGCTTAAAGGGAAACAGGGCAGATTTAGACAGAATCTTCTCGGTAAACGAGTAGATTTTTCTGGTAGGTCTGTAATTGTCACAGGCCCCGAATTAAAATTACACCAATGTGGATTACCAAAGAAGATGGCTTTAGAGCTGTTCAAGCCCTTTATATATTCGAGACTCGAAGCAAAAGGGTTGTCTTCTACTGTCAAACAAGCAAAAAAATTAGTAGAAAAAGAGCGTCCAGAGGTATGGGATATTCTAGATGAAGTAATCAGAGAACATCCAGTAATGCTAAATAGAGCACCAACTTTGCATCGATTGGGTATTCAAGCTTTTGAACCAGTTTTGATTGAAGGGAAGGCTATCCAATTGCATCCTTTGGTATGCTCAGCTTTCAACGCAGATTTTGATGGTGATCAAATGGCTGTACATGTGCCTTTATCTTTAGAGGCCCAGCTCGAAGCAAGAGTTTTGATGATGTCGACGAACAATGTATTGTCGCCTGCTAATGGTAAGCCAATAATTGTCCCGTCTCAGGATATGATTTTAGGCCTTTATTATATTTCGATGATGCGGGATGGCATGAAAGGCGAAGGTAAAATATTTGCGGACATCGAAGAAGTCCAGCACGCACTAGATGCTGGTGATGTGCATTTGCACGCAAAAATTCAGGCTCGTTTGGCTCAGGTTGACAACGAAGGTAATACCTATTTTGAAAGATTTGAAACAACTCCTGGCCGCGCCAGATTGGGATCACTATTACCGCTCAATAACAAAGCCCCATTTAGTTTAGTTAATAGACTAATTCGGAAAAAAGAAGTTGGAGAAGTAATTGATACTGTTTACCGCTACTGTGGGCAAAAAGAGAGTGTCATTTTTTGTGATCAAATCATGTCTCTTGGATTTAAGGAAGCTTTCCGTGCTGGGATATCTTTTGGCAAAGACGATATGGTTATTCCAGATTCAAAATGGGAAACTGTTGATGACACGAGGGGACAGGTTAAAGGTTTTGAGCAGCAATATATGGATGGTTTGATTACGCAGGGCGAGAAATATAACAAAGTTATTGATGCTTGGTCAAAATGTAATGATAAGGTAACAGATGCAATGATGGGAGCAATCTCAACATCGGATACTGACTCACTCGGCGCAGAGATGGAACCTAATTCTGTTTACATGATGGCCCACTCAGGTGCTAGGGGTTCGGTAACGCAAATGAAACAGTTAGGCGGAATGCGTGGTTTAATGGCAAAGCCTAATGGAGATATTATTGAAACTCCAATCATTTCAAACTTTAAGGAAGGCTTGACTGTTCTTGAATACTTCAACTCAACCCACGGGGCGAGAAAAGGCCTATCTGATACAGCGTTAAAAACGGCTAATTCTGGATATTTGACTCGTAGATTGGTTGACGTTGCGCAGGACTGCATTGTGCGTGTTCACGATTGCGGTACAGATGCTTCGATCACTGCTACTGCTGCTATAAATGATGGTGAAGTTGTTGCAACACTTTCAGAGAGAATTTTAGGTCGGGTAACCGCGGAGGATGTTGTTAAACCAGGAACTGAGGATCTTTTACTTGCAAGAAATGAACTTATTGATGAGAGGATGTCTGATACATTTGAGCAAGAGGGCGTTCAATCAGTTAGAATACGNTCAGCTCTAACATGTGAAGCTGAAGAAGGAGTTTGTGCGCTTTGCTACGGCCGTGATTTGGCAAGAGGTACTTTGGTTAATCTTGGTGAAGCTGTGGGTATCATNGCTGCTCAATCTATTGGGGAGCCGGGTACACAGTTAACTATGAGAACGTTCCATATTGGTGGCGTTGCTCAGGGTGGACAGCAGTCATTTCAAGAAAGTTCTCATGAGGGTAAAGTCGAATTTAGAGGATCAAACTTACTTAAGAATGCTGATGGTGCAAATATTGTTATGGGAAGAAATATGCAGATAGCAATCATTGATGCCCACGGAGCCGAAAGTGTATCATTCAAGCTCGGTTATGGTTCACAAGTTCATGTTAAGGATAAGCAAAAAGTAAAGAGGGGCGATAGGTTATTTGAATGGGACCCCTATACCTTGCCTATAATTGCTGAAAAGGGTGGTAGCGCTAAGTTTGTAGATCTCATAAGTGGAATCTCTGTAAGAGATGACATGGATGATGCAACTGGTATTTCCCAAAAAATTGTGTCTGATTGGCGTTCNGCATCACGTGGCAGCGATTTAAAGCCTGAGATAATAATTATAGATAAAAAGGGGGAGCCAGTACGTTTGGATAATGGTAATCCTGCAACCTATACAATGTCTGTAGATGCCATTCTATCCGTTGAGGAGGGTCAAGATATTAAAGCTGGGGATGTGATTGCACGAATTCCACGTGAAGGTGCAAAAACAAAGGATATTACTGGTGGCTTACCCAGAGTTGCTGAATTGTTTGAGGCGCGTAGACCAAAAGATCACGCAATTATTGCNGAGGCTGATGGTTATGTAAGGTTTGGACGTGATTATAAAAACAAAAGAAGAATAAGTATTGAGCCATCTGAAGAAGGTATGGAGCCAATTGAATATATGGTTCCAAAAGGTAAGCATATACCTGTTGCAGAAGGTGATTTTGTAAAACGTGGCGAGTACATAATGGATGGAAATCCTGCCCCTCATGATATTTTACAAGTTATGGGTATCGAGGCTCTTGCAGATTATTTGATTGATGAGGTTCAAGATGTATATCGATTGCAAGGCGTAAAGATCAATGACAAGCACATCGAAGTAATAGTTAAACAAATGCTTCAGAAGTGGGAAATCCATTCCTCTGGTGGAACAACCCTTCTGAAAGGTGAGCACGTTGATAAGGCAGAATTTGACGAAGCCAACGCTAAAGCTGTATCTGATGGGAGGGAAGAAGCAACTGGCGCCCCAATATTATTGGGTATAACCAAAGCATCATTATCTACCAGGTCATTCATCTCTGCAGCTTCATTTCAAGAAACTACCAGAGTTCTNACTGAAAGTTCTGTTCAAGGTAAAAAAGATAAATTAATTGGCCTTAAAGAAAATGTAATTGTAGGTCGTTTAATCCCTGCTGGTACTGGTGGGGCTATTTCAAACATCAAAAGAGTGGCTCAAACAAGAGATCGGGTGATCATTGATGAGCGGCAAGCAGAAGCTCAGGAAAATATAGCATTAGAATCTCCTGAAGCTTTTGAGGCGGCGGAGGAGATCTTTTCAAGTACTGAATCGAACGCAGCGACNGATAGCTAGGCGCAGCCAGGNTAAATACTTTTATAATATAAACCTAACTACTTATGTTAACTAGCTTAAGTAGTTAGGTTTATTTCTAATAATAATAAATTTTGAACGTTTTTAGTGATTTTATTTCCAGATATTAAAATAATTGGTTTTTCAGTGTATCTTTATGATTGAGAGTGTTGACAACCAATCAGAACAAACATATACGCGCGCTACTCTGGAAGTTTAACTAACTTCAATGGATAGCCATTCTTGGGCGGACATGATCTAGGCTAAAGCTTCGATCCTCTGAAAATAAGGCGTTTAACCTTTGGTTGAGGCGCCGTAGTACGAGTGNTTTTCGTTTAAGCGAAAGGCATATTTAAATAGTTATGGGTTAGAAACGGGGAACCGGCATGCCAACAATTCAACAGCTGATCCGCAAACCGCGACAGCCAAAAGTAAAACGATCAAAGTCTATGCACTTGCAATCGTGTCCTCAAAAACGCGGAGTTTGTACTAGAGTTTATACGACAACGCCAAAAAAACCTAATTCAGCGATGAGAAAAGTTGCGAAAGTTAGGTTGACTAATGGTTTTGAGGTAATTTCATACATTCCTGGTGAGAGTCATAATCTTCAAGAACACTCAGTGGTACTAATTCGAGGTGGCAGAGTGAAAGACCTTCCTGGAGTTCGTTATCATATCTTAAGAGGTGTTTTGGACACACAAGGTGTTAAAGACCGAAAACAAAGGCGTTCGAAGTACGGCGCTAAGCGTCCTAAATAAGGAGNGGCTAGATGTCACGACGTCACGCAGCAGAAAAACGAGATATTTTACCCGACCCAAAGTTTGGAGATCGTGTACTGTCCAAGTTTATGAATAACCTCATGATTGATGGCAAAAAATCAATTGCAGAAGGTATTGTATATGGTGCGTTTGAGCGCGTGGAAGGGAAGCTAAAAAGGGCTCCAGTCGAGGTATTTCATGAGGCACTTGAGAATATTAAGCCGACTGTAGAGGTTCGGTCTCGACGAGTAGGCGGCGCCACTTATCAAGTACCGGTAGAGGTCAGACCAGAGCGGCGAGAGGCACTTGCTATTCGCTGGATGATTGGTGCNGCTCGAAAAAGAAATGAAAATACAATGATTGAACGGTTAGCTGGTGAGTTAATGGATGCAATTAATAGTAGAGGTACTGCGGTAAAAAAACGTGAGGACACTCACAAGATGGCGGAAGCAAACAAAGCTTTCAGCCACTATCGCTGGTAAGCGCAGGGATCTGGAGTAACAAAATGGCACGAGAATATCCACTTGATAGATACCGAAATTTTGGAATTATGGCGCATATTGATGCAGGTAAAACTACTTGTTCTGAGAGAATTCTTTATTACACAGGAAAGTCACATAATATAGGTGAAGTGCACGATGGTGCTGCCACCATGGATTGGATGGAGCAGGAGCAAGAGCGTGGTATCACAATCACTTCCGCCGCGACCACAACTTTTTGGGAACGTACAGAAGACGGAAGTACTGCCGATACAGAAAAACACCGGCTCAATATTATTGATACTCCAGGTCACGTTGACTTTACTATTGAAGTNGAACGTTCCTTGGCAGTTCTTGATGGAGCGGTGTGTGTATTAGATGCCAATGCCGGTGTCGAACCCCAAACAGAGACAGTTTGGCGTCAGGCGGATCGCTATCACGTTCCACGTATAGTTTTTGTCAACAAGATGGATAAAATTGGTGCAGACTTCTTTAATTGTGTTGANATGATAAAAGACAGGACTGGCGCTAGAGCGATGCCAATTCAGATCCCTATNGGTGCTGAAACTGAGTTGGAAGGAATTGTAGATTTAGTAACCATGGAAGAATGGGTTTACGCTGGTGAGGACTTAGGCGCCACNTGGGAAAAACGCCCAATTCGGTCTGAACTTGCTCAGAAATCTGAAGAATTGAGAAACGAAATGATTGAGATGGCTGTGGAAATGGATGATACAGCCATGGAGGCATACTTAGATGGAGAAGAGCCAAGCGCTGCGTTGTTGCGTAGTCTAATAAGAAAAGGCACTCTTGCAATGGAATTTGTGCCTGTATTGGCTGGATCAGCGTTCAAAAACAAGGGTGTTCAACCATTATTAAATGCAGTTATTGATTATCTTCCGTCACCATTGGACGTTGTTGACTATATGGGTTTTAAACCTGGAGACGAGACGGAAACTCGTAATATCGCAAGGAGAGCCGAGGATAACATGGCATTTTCTGGCTTAGCGTTCAAAATTATGAATGATCCATTTGTGGGGTCATTAACATTTACCCGAATTTACTCAGGCACGCTTACTAAGGGTGGATCAATGATGAATTCCACAAAAGGTAAAAAGGAACGCGTGGGTCGCATGATGATGATGCACTCTATTAATNGAGAAGAAATTGAAGAGGCGTTTGCAGGGGACATAATTGCATTGGCTGGGCTTAAAGATACTACAACCGGGGATACTTTGTGTGATGAGAAAGATTCTGTTGTGTTGGAAACGATGACTTTCCCAGATCCAGTGATAGAAATTGCTGTTGAGCCAAAAACGAAGGCTGACCAGGAGAAAATGTCACAAGGTCTAGCTCGATTGGCAGCGGAGGATCCTTCTTTCAGNGTTGAAACAGATTTAGAATCTGGACAAACAATTATGAAGGGAATGGGAGAGCTTCATCTGGATATTTTAGTGGATAGATTAAAGCGAGAGTTTAAGGTNGAGGCTAATATTGGTGCTCCGCAGGTGGCTTACAGAGAAACTATTGGGCATGAGGCTGAAATTGATTACACCCATAAAAAACAATCAGGTGGATCTGGGCAATTTGGTCGAGTTAAAATGGTAATTTCACCTACTGAGCCAGGTGAGGGGTATAGTTTTGAAAGCAAAATTGTTGGAGGNTCGATACCAAAAGAATATATTCCAGGAGTTGAAAAAGGAATAAAATCAGTAATGGACTCAGGCCCTCTAGCTGGCTTCCCTGTTATTGATTTTAAGGTATCTTTGATTGACGGTGCNTATCACGATGTGGACTCTAGTGTTTTAGCTTTTGAATTGGCAGCAAGAGCTGGAATGCGAGAAGGCCTTCGAAAGGCGGGGGCAAAAATGCTCGAGCCGATTATGAAGGTAGANGTTGTTACNCCAGAAGAATACACTGGAGGNATAATAGGTGACTTNACCTCACGGAGGGGGCAAGTGCAGGGGCAGGAACCTCGAGGCAACGCAATTGCAATAAATTCAAATGTCCCACTTGCAAATATGTTTGGTTATATTAATACGCTGAGATCAATGTCTTCGGGACGAGCAAATTTCACGATGCAGTTCTCTCATTATGACTCAGTACCACAAACTATTTCAGACGAAATACAGGCAAAATACGCATGAGATTTATATATAATTAGTTAGAGTTCGATGGAAATTCCATCTTAAAGAAAGCAAAGGAGGCCAAGATATGGCAAAGGAAAAGTTTGAACGCACGAAGCCACATTGTAACATTGGTACNATTGGCCATGTTGACCACGGCAAGACGACATTNACTGCAGCGATTACGAAGCAGTTTTCAGATACATTTAAAGCTTACGATGAGATTGATGGAGCTCCTGAAGAGAAGGCGCGCGGAATTACAATTTCAACAGCGCACGTTGAGTATGAGACTGAAGCGCGTCACTACGCACATGTGGATTGTCCAGGACACGCTGACTATGTGAAGAACATGATCACTGGTGCTGCTCAAATGGACGGTGCTATTTTAGTTGTTAATGCTGCTGATGGTCCTATGCCTCAAACGCGAGAGCATATCCTTCTTGGCCGCCAAGTTGGTATTCCAGCAATGGTTGTTTTCATGAATAAAGTTGATCAGGTAGATGATGATGAGCTTTTAGAACTTGTTGAGATGGAAATTCGTGAACTTCTTTCAGCGTACGATTATCCTGGTGATGATATTCCAATTATAGCGGGATCAGCTTTAGCTGCTCTAGAAGATCGTGATGATGCTATTGGTAAAGAAAAGATTGCTGAACTTATGGCTGCTGTGGATGCTAGTATTCCACAACCTCCACGTGCAGTAGATGAGCCTTTCTTGATGCCAATTGAGGATGTGTTCTCGATTTCAGGACGTGGAACTGTTGTAACTGGACGAGTAGAGCGCGGTGTTATCAACGTTGGTGATGATATTGAGATTGTTGGTATTAAAGATACAAGCAAAACAACATGTACTGGTGTGGAAATGTTCCGCAAATTGCTAGATCGTGGTGAGGCTGGTGATAACGTAGGTGTGCTACTACGGGGTGTTGGACGGGAAGATGTTGAGCGTGGACAGGTTTTATGTAAGCCAAGCTCTGTTACACCTCACACTAAGTTTGAAGCTGAGGTTTATATTCTAACTAAAGATGAGGGTGGTCGTCATACACCATTCTTTGGAAACTATCGTCCACAGTTTTATTTCCGTACAACTGATGTAACTGGAACAGTTGAATTGCCATCAGGAACAGAAATGGTGATGCCAGGTGATAATCTTAAGTTCAACGTGGAGCTCATAGCGCCAATTGCGATGGAACAAGGTTTACGCTTTGCAATCCGCGAAGGGGGCCGAACTGTTGGTTCCGGTGTAGTTTCTAAAATCAACGCGTAAGCGTAAATATAGTTCGACGTGGGCGGAAATCATTCCGCTCCACCTCTCAACTGCGAAAGGTTAAAAAATGCAAAGCCAAAATATTAGAATACGGCTGAAGGCTTTCGATTTCAGAGTGCTTGATTCGTCAACTCAAGAAATCGTAAATACTGCAAAGCGTACTGGTGCTACTGTCCGTGGACCAATACCACTGCCTAATAAGATTGAAAAATTCACTGTTTTGCGTGGCCCGCACGTTAATAAGAAATCAAGAGAACAATTCGAAATAAGAACTCATAAGCGTCTTTTAGATATTGTTGATCCGACTCCACAAACCGTAGATGCGCTAATGAAGCTAGATCTTGCGGCGGGTGTGGACGTCGAGATAAAGCTTTAAAGGGGGCGAACTAATTATGCGTTCTGGAATTATAGCAAAAAAAGTAGGTATGACCCGCTTATTTATGGATGATGGTAAGCAAGTCCCAGTAACTGTCCTACAACTGGATGGACTGCAGGTGGTGGCACAACGTACGGCGGAGAAAGATGGTTATACTGCTGTACAGTTAGGCTCTGGGATGGCTAAAGCAAAACGAACTTCTGCAGCGATGCGTGGACATTTTGCTTCAGCAAAGGTGGCGCCAAAACGGAAAATTGCAGAATTTAGAGTATCAGAAGATGCTTTGATAGATGTTGGTGAGGAAATTTCAGCAGAACATTTTTTAGAAGGGCAGAAAGTTGATATTTCTGGTACTTCAATTGGTAAGGGTTTTGCCGGAGGAATGAAAAGACATAATTTCAAA
>NYTF01000054.1 GCA_002683355.1 Paracoccaceae bacterium
CGTTCGAAATTGATGCAAAATATTAGACTAGAATTTTCAGTTCTTGCTCGTATGTCGAGAGAAAGAATTGAGTTTGATAAAAGTTTGGCTGAATCTACACGCTTAAATCTACTAAATCTTGCAGCTTCTACGCCTGTCATATTTGAAGATGATGATTTGCCAATAAACTCTGAAGCCTTACCTGAGATTTGGAAAAATTGGGATGATTTTGTTAGTAAATCCGAGGATTTGGAATTTGCATTAGAGGGAGTCGATACATCCACATTAACAGATTTAAGAGGTTCGCTTGGAAATGTAGGAGCGACATGTGGTTCTTGTCATCAAAAATATAGAATGAAATAATACGCTTTATATTTATTTCTTAACTTTAGCTAGAGAAGATTTTTCTTGGCAAGCTAACGTCAACCGTTCATGTTGTACTTGTTACAATGTGAGTGGGGGAAATAATGATAACAAGAGCTGCTGTTGCATTAGAAGCAGGAAAACCTCTAGAGGTCATGGAAGTTAATTTGGAAGGACCCAAAGAGGGTGAGGTTTTAATAGAAATCAAAGCTACTGGAATTTGTCATACTGATGAATTTACTCTTTCCGGTGCCGATCCAGAGGGGTTGTTTCCAGCTATACTTGGTCATGAAGGAGCAGGGGTTGTAGTTGAATTAGGACCTGGTGTGAAAGATCTAAAAGTTGGTGATCATGTTATACCTCTTTACACTCCAGAATGTAGGCAGTGTGAATATTGCTTGAACCCCAAAACAAATCTTTGTCAAGCAATCCGTGAGACACAAGGCCAAGGGCTAATGCCAGATGGAACTAGTAGATTTAGCATGCTTAATGGAACCCCTATTTTGCACTATATGGGGTGTTCAACTTTTTCAAACTATACCGTTTTACCAGAGATTGCTTTAGCAAAAATTAATTCTGAGGCTCCGTTTGAAAAAGTTTGCTACATTGGTTGTGGCGTAACTACGGGAATTGGCGCAGTTATCAATACAGCGAAAGTCGAAATTGGAAGCCGTGCTGTAGTTTTTGGCCTTGGTGGTATAGGGTTAAATGTAATCCAAGGCTTAAAGCTTGCAGGGGCTGATCAAATAGTTGGTGTTGATTTTAATTCTGGTAAGCAGTCCATGGCTGAAAAATTTGGTATGACGGATTTTGTTAATCCTTCCGATGTAAAAGATGACTTGGTTGCACACTTAGTTAATTTAACAAAAGGGGGTGCAGATTATACTTTTGATGCCACGGGTAATGTTAATGTAATGAGAACTGCACTTGAAAGTGCTCACAAAGGTTGGGGTGAAAGTATAATAATTGGGGTTGCTCCCGCAGGTGCAGAAATTTCAACCAGACCTTTTCAATTGGTTACTGGAAGAGTTTGGAAAGGCACAGCTTTTGGGGGTGCGCGCGGTCGGACTGATGTCCCTAAAATAGTAGATTGGTACATGGACGGAAAAATTCAAATAGATCCTATGATTACGCATAGTTTTTCATTAGACGACATTAATAAAGGGTTTGATTTAATGCATGAGGGTAAAAGCATAAGAAGTGTAGTAGTTTTCTAATTACATTTTACTTATTTTAATACCTTATCTGACTTAAAAAAATAATTTAATGATCGAAATTTTCTATAAGACAATACCGTTCTTTGCTCTTATCGGTTTGGGGTATTCTGCGGCTATAACTCGGTTTTTTCCAGCGGAAGCTACAACATATTTGACGAAGTTTATTTTTTATTTCGCCCTTTCAGCCATGCTGTTTCGATTTTCATCCAACTTATCATTGAGTGAGCTCTATGATCCTGAATTTATATTTGCCTATCTATCCGCCTCACTAATAATTTATTTCTTAGCAACGGCTGTTGCGATTTTCAGAAAAAAGTCGCCATCAGAGGCTGCGGTTGAGGCTCAGTGTTCTGTTATCGGTAATGTAGGATTTTTGGGAATACCTATGCTGGCCATTTTAATGGGTGCTGAAGCTGTAGGTTTTATAATGCTTATACTAGCCATTGATTTAATTGTTTTTGGGTCATTAATTGTTCTGATAATTGTAGCTGGTAAAGATAAAAAATTGGATATTTCCCTTTTTTATCGTGTGCTACTTGGGCTAATGAAAAACCCAATGATTGTTTCGATAACTTGTGGTTTATTATGGTCTGCAAGTGGATGGTCTATTCCAGTTCCGATAAATGAATTTGTTATAATATTAGGATCTGCCGCAACTCCCGGTGCTTTGTTTGCAATTGGTGCGTCTTTAGCTCAAAAATCTACGGAAAGGTTTGAGGTTGCCGCATGGTTAAGCTTTTGCAAGTTGGTGCTACATCCTATCGCCGTTTTCATAGCGGTATTTTATGTTTTTAAAGTCGAACCGTATGCTGCAACTGTGATGATTGCCGCGGCGTCACTTCCTGTAGCAGGAAATATTTTTATGGTGGCGCAACATTACAATGTTGCGCCTAAACGTGCATCTGCAGCTATTTTTTTATCTACAGTACTTTCTATATTAACCGTTTCTTTTACTATAGCGTGGGTTAATAACCTAAATTGACTTTTAAAAAAATCAGTGTTTCAAAGCAGGCTAGACCATCGTGACGATTTTAAGGGTATTCTATGAAAACACATTCAGAAAATAAATGCTTCGAAGGAATGCAGGGCGTTTATCAGCATTGGTCGAAAGCTTGTGATTGCGAGATGACTTTTGGAATATTCATGCCGTCAATTGCAATTAGTGAGCACGTCCCTTTAGTTTGGTATTTGTCGGGCTTAACTTGTACGCATGAAAATGCGATGACGAAGGCTGGTGCTCAAGCAGCTGCGGAAGAGTTTGGCGTAGCCATAGTTTTTCCTGATACATCACCTAGAGGCAGTGCTGTGCCTGATGATGATGACTATGACCTTGGACAGGGCGCAGGATTTTATTTAAATGCTACAGAAAAGCCCTGGGTTAGTAACTTCAAAATGTGGGATTATATTACCGTTGATCTAACCGAAATCATAAGTGAAAATTTCAGTGTTGATATGGCACGGCAGTCGATTATGGGACACTCTATGGGTGGGCATGGTGCGCTAACAATTGGTATGGGAACGCCTGGTCGTTTTAAATCAATTTCTGCCTTAGCACCTATCTGCAATCCGACAGGATCTGATTGGGGAAGAAAGCAATTGGTAGCCTACCTTGGGGATGATGAACAAACTTGGGTCAAACATGACTCAAGTATTTTGATGTTAAATGAAGGTTTCGATGGCAAAGTATTAATCGACGTAGGTAGTAAGGATCAATTTATTGATTTGCTTAGACCGGAGACATTAGCTAGTGCCATGTTTAAAAGGCGTCAGCAGGGTGAATTTAGGATGCAATCTGGTTACGATCACAGTTACTTTTTTGTTTCCACATTCGTCGAGGACCATGTGGCGTTTCATGCAGATTTATTAAATAATGAATAGGAAAAATATTGGATTTCAGAAACAAATCTAAAAAATATTATTTATTCAAAGTTCAGCCATGAAAATTTATGTGGATGCTGATGCTTGTCCGGTCAAAAAAGAAATAGAGCGAGTTGCCTCAAGAAATAAAATAGAAGTTTTACTTGTATCAAATGGTGGCTTACGTCCCATCTCACACCCGTTTATTCAAAATATATTTGTTTCTACTGATTCAGACGCTGCCGATAAATGGATAGTTGATAACGGTCAATCAAACGATTTGGTTATAACTGCTGATATCATTTTGGCTGATAATTGTATTAAAAAGGGGATGTTAGTTTTGAAGCCAAACGGCGAGGAGTTGAACCAGGCCAATATTGGAAATACGCTCTCCTTGAGAGATTTAAGCTCAGACTTACGAGCAGCTAACCCCTTTTACCAGGGTTCTGGTAAAACCTTTTCAAAACAAGANAAAATTCGCTTTNTAGATAATCTTGAGAAAATAATCCGAATTAATAATCAAAAGATTTAGACAACATATAATTTTAATAAGCTCTTTTAATTTTTGACTATGACTAAGTTTGCCAGAATATTAAAAATTTAAGCATTCATAAGATAAAAATTTGTTTATAAGTTGTGAATATCAATAGTTCAAAATGGAGATACTGAAGTGCATATGATATCTTATCAGGATTGTGATCCTATTCTGAGTTGGAGAGNTTTAACTAATGCTATTCAGTTAGGACATGAGCTCAATAAGGCCGAAATATCTGATACATTTTTATATCGTAGAGACGATACGTTACTCTCGAGATCAGCTTGGATTGATGGTATGGGAATTGCTGTAAAATGCGCAACAATATATCCTGGTAATAAAAATTTAAAAAAACCGGCAATAAATGGCGCCGTAAATTTATTTGACGACAAAACTGGTCAATTAAGTGCGGTTATCGATTTTCATTTGGTGACAAAATGGAAGACGGCTGGTGATAGTATTCTTGCGGCTAAATTACTGGCCCGACCCAATAGTCGAAATATTTTGATTTTAGGGGCTGGTACTGTTGCTTACACCCTTAGGCAAGCCTATGGCAATTTTTTTCCNGATGCTCACTTTTCTGTTTGGAATAGGACCTCAGGGCGTGCGGAAAAATTTGCAGCTAATTTCCCAAACACAATGGCTGTAAATGACTTAGAAAAGGCTATTTCAAATGCTGATATTATTTCAGCTGCAACCATGTCAAGTGAGCCTTTGATAAACGGAAAATGGTTAAAGCCCGGCCAACATATTGATTTAATNGGAGCTTANCGTCCAGATATGCGTGAAGCAGATGATATAACCCTTAAAAGATCAAAGATCTTTGTCGATAGTTTTGAAANCACTATTGATCATATAGGTGAATTAAAAATACCTATAGCCTCTGCTGCGATCGAACGTGAAGATGTGTTATCAGACTTTTATAATATTGAGGCATTCCACCGTTCTTCAGATGATGAGATTACTCTTTTTAAAAATGGGGGTGGTGCGCATCTAGACTTGATGACAGCGCACTTTATTCTTCAGACGTGGTTGGAAAATAATTGATTATAGCTCTGTTACTTTTTTTTACTTTCTTTGTATTCCCCATACTGAAAGAAGCTACNAAGCAAAAACTGGGAGACAAGGAAAGAAATAATGCNCCTGGTAATTTTGTAACTTTGTCTAGGGGTGTAGTTCACTATCGTTGGTTTGGAGCTGAAACGGGNGACCTCGTAATTTGCATACACGGATTAACGACGCCCAGTTTTGTATTTGAGGGTTTGGCAANTCANTATGCTAATAATGGAAAGCGTGTTTTAGTTTATGACCATTATGGGAGAGGATATTCTGATCGGCCCAAGGCAAAACAAGATAAAGTTTTTTTTATNAATCAATTAAATGAGCTTTTAAATAAACTTGAAATAAAAGAGCAAAAGTTTGAGTTAGTGGGCTACTCTATGGGAGGGTCGATNGCAGCTGCGTATGCTGCACACAANCCAGGCAGGCTGAATAAGCTAATTTTAATAGCATCTGCAGGGGCGGGTCATAATCTTGGAGTTTNAGCTAAAGTAGCAAAAATCCCATTTATTGGGTGGGTGTTATTTTCAATATTCTTTGGATTGCAACACGCGCGCTCAACTAAAATAGATACAGGCTTCAAAAGTTCTGTTCCAAAAGTTGNTGAGCGGCANTTGAATGAATTGCGTTANAGGGGATTTGTGCCGTCAGTTTTGGCAAGTATAAAAGGTATTTTGTCTAACGATAATTATGATGACCATAAAGCTTTGCGAGATGCCGATTTTGAAATTCTGGCCTTTTGGGGTGATTGTGACACAGTGGTTCCAATCTCAAATAAAGAGGTGCTTTCCAGTTGGAATTCTAGGATAAATAATATCGTTATACGTGATGGGTCCCATTCGCTTCCTTTCTCTCACACGAAAGAAATTACAGATGCTATAAATCTAATCGGTTAAAATTTTATTGCTTCAATAAATGTTGAGTAGACTAAGTTATGCGTTTAATGACAGTAGTCCAAATGTTTAGGCAAAATGGTAAAATGAAAAAGCTTACGGATATATATAATCAAATGGTTTCTGACGGATCTCTTNAAGATGATCTAGGGCAAAGAATAATATTGAAGGAACTTGAAAAAGTTAACCATNGGATTTCGAGAAGCAAAGCCAAATNACTTTTCTTTAAAAAGATTGATGATTTCAAAGGCGTATATATTTGGGGTGGTGTAGGATGTGGTAAGTCCATGCTTATGGACTTATTTGTGAAAAATCTTTTGGTTCCCAATCGCCGAGTCCA
>NYTF01000091.1 GCA_002683355.1 Paracoccaceae bacterium
GCAACCAATCCCGCTGCAGATGCAACATTTACGATAGAACCAGTTCGCTCAGCTTCTTTATATTGTTTTGCCATCACTGGGAGTTGAGCTTTCATAGCTAAAAAAACAGCCATCAAATCCACATCTATAACTCGCCTCGCAAGCTCATCCTCAATTAATGGAAGCCGAACAACATCATGAGAAATTCCAGCATTATTTACTGCCACATCCAAACCACCAAATGATTCAACAGCCAAATCGACGATCGCGTTATGAGTAGCACTCTTAGTAATATCGCCGGCTAATGTAATCATTCGGTCCGAACATCTTAATTCTCTATCTAAATCATTTAATTTCTCTGCGTCCAAATCAGAAGCAACTACCGAAGCACCTTCCTTTAAGAAAGCCTCAACTGCCTTGGAGCCAATTCCGCCAGTGGCGCCTGTTACAATCACTACTTTATCTTTAAACCGCATTAGCTTTAATCCTTTATAATTTGTTCTGCCATATTTGCCAGAATTGGTATAGCGACCGCCATTTTACGCGCTCGCTCAGGATTTGAAGCATTTCCTTCCCGGGCCCGCATAACCACACCTTCTAAAATTGCTGCAAGTCTAAAAAATGAAAATACCAAATAAAAATTCCAATTATCTATCTTTGCAATTCCTCTTTTTTGGCAATACTTTTCTACATAAGCTCTCTCGGTCGGAATTCCCAATTCGCTTCGATTCAAACCATTCAAACCGCGCATACCGCTAGAATAGGGCAATCTCCACTGCATGCATTGATAAGCTAGGTCAGCTAGAGGATGTCCCAATGTAGACAATTCCCAATCTAAAAGTCCGATTATCTTTGAGCTATTTTCCTCAAATATCATATTATCCAATCGATAATCTCCATGAACTAGAGATATTTTTCCATCATCTGGCGGCAGACTGCCTTCGAGAAATGCGATGATATTTTCCATTACTGGTTCTTCTTTCAACCGTGAAATTCTATATTGTTTAACCCATCTATCAGTTTGCCTCGCAAAATAATTTCCAGGCTTGCCAAAATTAGACAGGCCTACTTTGTCGATATCGACAGAATGTAAATCAGCTAGAATTTGACACATAGAGTTATACAAACCTGTTCTCATAGCTTTATCGACCTCAGGAACACTGGGGTCCCAAAAAATCCGCCCTGGAAGATACTCCATAATGTAAAACATTCGACCCAAAGGGTTATCATTACCATCAGCTAAAAAGAATACTTTTGGAACCGCAACAGCAGTATCTTTTAAAGCTTTGATAACTCGATACTCCCGATCTACAGCGTGAGCAGATTTGAGCAACTCACCAGGGGGCTTAGCTCTTAGCACATATTTTGATTTTTGGGTTATTAATTTATAAGTTGGATTAGATTGTCCAGTTCCAAACTTTTCAATATTTACCAAACTATCAAAATCATCCACGTGAATTTTTAAATAAGAGTTTAGTGCTACCTTATCAATTTCCATACTTTTCATGAGGTCAGCATGGCTTTCAATTGGCTTTAAAACAAGAGAAAATTCTGCTAACGTAGCGAAAATTTTATCTTACCATTGACAGTTGATCATCAGCAGCATTTGTTAGCAGTAAATCAAAAAGGAAGTACAAGATGAATCTTGGAATGTCAGATAAAGTAATAAAACTTCGCGCTCAGGTAGCAAAAATGATGCAAGAAGAAATAATTCCTTTAGATAGTGAGTATTTGGCAGAGGTAAACAAGGGTGATCGCTGGCAATTCACAGAACGGCAGACCGAAATTATTGAAACATTAAAATCAAAAGCCAAGGAACGGGACTTATGGAATTTTTGGCTAACTGACTCAAGTAAAGGCTTTGGCCTAACAACCGTTGAATATGCATATTTAGCGGAGGAAATGGGCAAAGCACATATTGGAGCAGAAGTGTTTAATTGTAGTGCACCAGATACGGGCAACATGGAAGTCTTTGAGAGATATGGCACGCCCGCTATGAAGGAACGCTGGTTAAAACCACTTTTAAATGGTGAGATAAGATCATCCTACCTCATGACCGAACCAGATGTGGCTTCTTCAGATGCAACAAATCTTTCATTATCATGTGTGAAGGATGGAAATAGCTACATATTAAATGGCGAAAAGTGGTGGGCCTCAGGAGCTGGTGATCCCAGAACAGCTGTTTACATTGTAATGGTTCGAACGCCAAATGATGGACCAAAACACAACCAACATTCGATGATTGTCGTCGATCCCAAAACCACTGGAATTGACAAGCTCCGCCCAATGGAAGTTTATGGTCATGACGATGCTCCGCATGGACATTTTCATATCAGGTTTACAGATGTAAAAGTTCCAGCAGAAAATTTACTCCTGGGTGAAGGGAGAGGTTTTGAAATTTCTCAGGGTAGACTAGGGCCTGGGCGAATCCACCACTGCATGCGAGCAATTGGGCAAGCGGAAAAGGCACTCGAATTAATGACTAGAAGATCTCTCGGGCGCGAGGCGTTCGGCAAACCAATTGCAAAATTGGGCGCAAATTATGATATCATTGCTAATGCTAGACAAGATATAGAAATGGCAAGGTTATTGTGTCTTAAAGCAGCATGGATGATGGACCAAGGGGATAAACGAGCAGCTGCGCCTTGGATTAGCAAAATTAAGGTGGTAGCTCCACTGGTAGCACTGGAAGTTACTGACCAAGCTGTACAGATGTACGGCGCACAAGGAATTAGCCAAGATACACCGCTAGCAAGACAGTGGGCAGGACTGAGAACCTTAAGACTAGCTGACGGCCCTGATGCTGTACACCGTAGACAAGTCGCTCGGGCTGAATTGAGAAAATACACACAAGAAAAAGTATAAAATGAATTATATATTAAGTATTTATTGCAACATGAATATAATACTTTTTTCGTTTAAAATACAAAAAGGAGATATCGATGCACCCTGATTGGGTAAGTGGACTTAGTGGTGGATTACTAATTGGTTTTGCTGCAAGTGCATACCTATTACTGAATGGCCGAATTATGGGGGCTAGTGGAATATTAGGGGGCTTGATAGACCTAACCGGTTATGAAAATTTATTAGAACGTTTGTGTTTTTTGTTAGGTTTAGTACTAAGCCCAATATTGGCTATTCAAATTGCTGGTGGTCACGATACTCAATTAACTTCTAATATGTATATAATTATCGCCAGTGGGCTTTTAGTTGGGATAGGTACAAGGCTAGCAAATGGTTGCACTTCAGGTCATGGTGTATGTGGCATTTCAAGACTTTCATTTAGGGGCATAACCGCAACAATAGTCTATCTTCTTTGTGGCGTTGTATCGATCATCTTTTTTAAGAATCTGCTTGGGTTAATTTAATGAAAAATCTAATTGCGCTCTTTTGTGGTGGTTTATTTGGAATAGGCCTTTTTATATCTGGAATGACAAACACAACAAAAGTTCAAGGGTGGCTTGATATATTTGGAAATTGGGATCCAACACTCGCATTTGTACTCTCTGGAGCAATTATTCCAATGGCAATAACTTGGAACATAACAAAAAGGATAAAAAAACCAATTTTCACAGATAGGTTTCCAAAAAAGACTGAACAGAAATTGAATAAACCGCTTATCATAGGATCTATGATGTTTGGAATGGGTTGGGGTCTATCAGGTTTGTGCCCGGGTCCAGCAATGGCTTCATTAAGTTTTGGGGGATGGCAAGGATTAATGTTTTTCTTTACTATGGCCATTGGCATGTTATTCACTCCCCTTATAGCCAAATATTTGAAATAAATTGATATTGAGGCTAAAAACCCTACTTAAAAACCATTCAAAAATTGATCGGATAAGAAAATGACTAATGAACAACCAAAGCTCAAATCTAAAGATGCTCCAGACCTTTCGAGGTTTGACTGGAACGATCCCCTTCGTTTTGATGATCAATTAAGTGGCGACGAGATAATGATAAAAGATAGTGCCAAGTCTTACGCAACCGAAAAGCTTCACCCACGAGTGGCCGAAGCTTTTGCCAATGAGACGACCGATCAAAAAATATTTACTGAGATGGGAGAGATGGGCCTTTTAGGGGTAACAATACCAGAAGAATACGGGGGTTTAGGTAGTTCATATGTTTCTTATGGATTGGTAGCACGAGAGATTGAGCGCGTTGACAGTGGCTATCGATCAATGATGTCAGTTCAGAGCTCTTTGGTAATGTATCCAATTTATGCTTACGGTTCAGAAGAACAGCGAAAAAAATATTTACCTGAGTTATCAAGTGGAAAACTAATCGGATGTTTTGGATTAACTGAGGCTGAAGCTGGATCAGATCCAGGCTCGATGCAAACACGCGCAATCAAAACAAAATCAGGCTATAAAATTACAGGTTCAAAAATGTGGATCTCCAATGCTCCAATAGCAGATGTCTTTGTAATATGGGCAAAGTCTGAGGAGCATGGCGGCGCAATAAAAGGATTTATTTTAGAGAAGAATATGAAGGGTTTAAGTACACCAAAAATTGAAAATAAGATGAGCCTTAGAGCCTCAATTACTGGTGAAATAGTTATGGATAGTGTCGAGGTTGGAGAAGACGCTCTGCTACCACATGTCTCTGGATTAAAAGGACCTTTTGGGTGTCTTAATCGTGCAAGATATGGTATCAGTTGGGGCGTCCTTGGATCAGCAGAAACGTGTTGGCATGCAGCATTAAATTACGGTTTAAATCGTAAGCAATTCAAAAAACCGTTGGCGAGCACTCAATTATTTCAAAAAAAACTTGCAGACATGATGACTGAGATAAGCCTTGGGTTGCAGGCGAGCCTTCAAGTGGGTCGTCTAATGGATGAGGCAAAAGCAGCACCGGAGATGATTTCCATTATTAAGAGAAATAATTGCGGAAAAGCACTCGAAATTGCGCGTCATGCTCGAGATATGCATGGGGGTAATGGCATAAGTTTAGAGTACGAAGTTATTCGGCATATGTTAAATTTAGAGACAGTTAATACCTATGAAGGAGCACATGATGTCCATGCGCTCATTTTAGGTAGAGCTCAAACTGGTATACAAGCATTTTTTTAAGTTCAAATCTTAAAGATTAAGTCAGAAAGTTGCGAGAAAAGACAGTTAACCGCGCAACCTATCACCCAAGGGATCAAACGGCGCTTCTTTTAACATCACAGCATCATGATTTTGACCAATTACCGCAACATGGAATTCATTTCCATCGATCGCATGATCTGTCTTAATCATACATATTGCTAGCGACTTGTCACAAGTATAACCATATGCTCCTGAAGTCACTCTACCAACGGGCGTTCCATCTCTCAAAAATACTGGCTCCCCGCCTGCTGGATCAGCATTTCTATCCGCATTTACCTCTAAAACTACTAACTTCTCTCTTGGTTTTTGATCCTTAATCTTCAAATAAGCCTCTTTACCTAAAAAACTTGGTTTATCTAATTTTATCAATCTATCTAACCCGACCTCCTGTGGCCAATACTCAGGTGAATACTCTCTTCCCCAAGAACCATAACCCTTTTCAACTCTGAGACTTAACAATGATCTTCCACCAACTGGTTTCACACCTAAATCTGCTCCCGTTTCAAGTAAAGCCTCATATAATTTCAATTGATTTTCCGTCTTTACATAAACCTCCCAACCCAAATCGCCTGTAAAGCTGACTCTAATAGCAATGGCGTCAATTCCTGCAATTGTTATTGAACGGGACCGCATAAATTTCCAATTTTCATTAGATAGATCTTCTTGAGTCATCCTACTCAATAACGTTCTTGATTTTGGACCAGCAACGTTGAAACCACACATTTCTTCAGTCAAACTCTGAAAATCAACAGAATTTGGGCGCTCAATCATTTCAAAAAAACGAATATGGTATCGCTCCGCCATACCTGATCCAACAATGAAAAAATGCTCATCATTTAATTTTGTAACAGTAAAATCACCGGCAACCCCACCCCTAATACCGATGAGTGGCGTGAGGCATGATCTTCCAATTTCTTTGGGCACATTATTTGCGATAATTTTATCAACCCACTGCGAAGCACCTTGCCCTTTTACTTCGTATTTTCCAAAATTTGAAACATCTACAATACCAACGTTTGTTCTTAAATTATCACATTCAGTTTTGACATGATGCCACCAGTCTTGCCGTTTAAAACCATAATCCTCTTTTGGTTCAACTCCTTGAGGGGCAAACCACAGAGGATGCTCCCATCCATAATTCAATCCAAACACACAGCCTAACTCTTTTTGCTTTTCATAAACTGGGCGGGTCTTAAGTGGACGTCCAGCATCTCTCTCCTCATATGGCATATGGATTTTAAACCTGTTGCCATACTGATCTCTAACACGCTCTTTTGTAAAAGCTTTATTTGCCCAATTTCCATAGCGAGCCAAATCCCATGGGAACATATCATATTCTGGCTCACCATCAACAATCCATTGCGCAGACATCAAGCCAAGACCACCCGATTGAGAGAAGCCTGGAATAATTCCGCAACAACAAAAATAGTTTTTAAGTTCTGGGACCGGTCCAAACAAAGCGGAGCTATCTGGAGACCAAATCATTGGACCATTGATAACTCTTTTCACACCGGCTTCAGCTGCCAACGGCACTCTATCCATAGCACGCATGACATTGTCCATTATTCTTTCTAAATCATCCGCAAATAACTCATGTCCGAAACCTTGTGGAGTTCCATCCTCAGCC
>NYTF01000092.1 GCA_002683355.1 Paracoccaceae bacterium
ATGGGAACCCCAAGAAGCAATATGGATGCAATGGCCAGGCTATTGGGAAAAAGACTATGAAATAACATTTGCAAAAATGGCTGATATTATTTCTCGTTACGAAAAACTTCATATTCTATATAAGACAGATAAAATTTACGCTAATGCACAAAAAGCCATAAGCGACATCGGGGGAAATCCAAAAAATACAAATATTTTCTGGCATAAAGTGCCTTATAATAATGCCTGGATGAGAGATAATGGCCCTGTTTATGTGTTAAATTATAATGAACTAAGGATCCAAAATTGGGATTTTAATGCTTGGGGCGGTGCATTTGGTTCAGATATTCCTTTTACTTTAGACAATAAAATTCCAGACAAAGTTGGCACGATACTTAATTTGCCTGTCGATTATGTGAATATAGTACATGAACGAGGAAACCTAGAGTTCAATGGGTTAGACACTGTAATACTAAATTGGAGTACCATTGGTGATCCAAGTAGAAATTTGCATTATAATAAACAGAGGGCAGAACATGATCTAAAAACGCTATTTGGTGTAACAAATGTTATTTTTATTGAAGGCATTCCAAGTGGAGATCGTACAAAAGGGCACGTAGATGGTATCGCCCGGTTTATTGGAACAAGCACCGTAGTTGTCGTTCAATGCACATCTAGGTCATTATGTCAGACCGATAGTAAAGATGCTGACATCTATGACAAAGCTGCAAAGATAATACAGGAGGCAGGACTAAATGTGATCAGGGAGCCTATTGAAGGTTTTGTTAAATATAATAATCAAATGTTTGATACTAATTACATGAACTGGTTAGTTGGAAACGGATTTGTAATAGCTCCAGGTTTTGGAAAATTAGAAACAGATTTAGCAGCAAAATCTCGCATAGAGAGCTATTTTCCAAATCGTGAAGTACATATAATCGAAATGTTAAGTTCTTGGGCAGCCGGTGGTGGGGTACACTGTCATACGAATGACCAACCCGCCTTCTCATTGTCCAAATAAACCTTTATAATGAAATTTAGTTAGTCGAGCTCTCAAACGAACAAATTTGAGAACTTTGCAAAAGTTTTTAATAGTAAATATGGTCGTGCTTAAATTAAATATTTGAAAGGGTCAAAATGTCAAAAGGAATAATAATTGGGTTAATCAAATTCACTGATAGAGCAGCCTTCATAAAAGATTTTGCATCAAAAGTTCCAGAAGTAATTACTAAGTATGGCGGTAAATTTATCCTAAGACAGCCTGAAACTCATTATTCTGAAGGCCAAACATTTGATTTACATGTTGTATCAGAATTTGAAGATATAGAAGATGCAAAAGCAATGCTAAATAGTGTGGAATGGAAAAATTTAAACGAACATCGTTATAAGAATTCTGATATCAAAACCGGCAGTTTTATGCTGTTGGAAGGTGGAGATGCACTGATTAAAAATTAATAGTAATATCGGATATACCAAATAAAAAGTGATTAATGATGAAAGAAATAAGAATTTATCAAATTGATGCCTTTGCGGAAAAAATATTCTCTGGAAATCCCGCCGCTGTTTGCCCGTTAGAAAACTGGTTGCCAGATGAACAAATGCAATTGATTGCAATGGAGAATAATCTTGCTGAAACAGCATTCATAAATCTCAACAGTGATCCTTACGAGTTGAGGTGGTTTACTCCTAAAACTGAAGTAGATCTATGTGGGCATGCAACCCTCGCAACATCAAGAGTTCTTTTTGATGAATATTTAAAAAAGGATGTCAATGAAATTGTATTCAGTACAAAAAGTGGAATTCTAAAAACATTTAAACAAAAGGATAAGATATTTCTTGATTTTCCACGAGATTTTCCAAATCCAGTCAAAGTGTCCACATTTATTAATGAAGCATTATCAAAAAAACCCAAATATCTTTTTAGAGGGAAAGATGATTATCTCGCCATCTTTGAAAATGAAGCCGTTGTCAAATCTATCACACCTGATTTTATAAAGCTCGCAAGCTTAAACTGTAGAGGAGTAATAATAAGTGCAATTGGAGACAAATTTGACTTTGTTTCTCGTTTTTTTGCTCCACAAACGGGTATAAATGAAGATCCAGTAACTGGATCAGCTCACACATTACTAACACCCTACTGGGCTAAGATTTTAAATAAAAATATTTTAACAGCATTTCAGTGCTCAGAACGTGGTGGAGCACTTTCGTGTGAGCTACTACCTAAAAGAGTACTTATCGGCGGAAAATCAAAATTTTATCTGAAAGGGACAATTTCGTTGTGAATATTGAAAAAAAGACTGAGCAAAAAACAATATCAATCTTTGTAGATGTTCAGAACGTTTACTATACGTCTAGACAAGCTTTTAAAAGAAACTTCAACTATAATAAGTTTTGGTCAATGGTTACCAAGGATAGAAAAATTCTCAATGCAATTGCTTACGCCACTCATCGCAATGACAAAAAACAAATAGAGTTTCAAAATATTTTAAGAGCTATCGGATTCAAAGTTAAATTAAAACCATACATTACCAGAGCAGATGGAACGGCCAAAGCCGACTGGGATGTTGGAATTGCAATAGATGTCATGGAACTGGCTGAAACCTCTGATATTATTATCTTGGTTTCAGGAGACGGCGACTTTGACCAATTATTAAACAGAATTAAAGATAAGTATAATGTCGAATGCGAAGTTTATAGCGTGAAATCCCTCACATCAAAGTCCTTAATAGATGAAGCCACGAGATATTATCCTATTGAAGATCCTTTGTTATTATAACTAACAAAAATGATAATTAATCCTGAATAATTTTCCAACTACATTACTTGGAAGCCTCAAGAATTGAGCAGTAATTAGCTACCCCAGATCCACCCATGTTAAAAATACATCCAATATTTGCATTCTTTTTCTGCATCGCTCCAGCCTGACCAGTGAGTTGAGCTGAAGTTAGCGCATGCATAGAAACACCAGTAGCTCCTACTGGATGCCCCTTGGCTTTTAATCCTCCAGACAAATTTACAGGCAAAATTCCATCTGAGTAAACAGTTCCATCCAATATGGCTCGATCTCCCTGCCCTAGTTTAGTTAAACCCATCGCCTCGTAAACCAAGAGTTCAGCGATTGTAAAACAATCATGAACTTCGGCAAAATCAACATCATCAAGAGTGATACCAGCTTCTTTATATGCATCAGAAAATGCCTTAGCCGGCCCTTCGAATTTTAAAATGTCCCTGCTCGACATGGGTAAAAAATCATTAACTTGCACAGCTGAGCGAAATTTTACACTATTTCCAAAGTTTTCCTCTAATTCATCAGATACCATTACTAGTGCCGCTGCCCCGTCAGAAACTAAAGAACAGTCTGTAAGTCTTAAGGGCGAAGCCACTAATGGATTTTTATCACTAATTGTATTGCAAAACTCAAACCCAACATCTTTTTGCATTTGTGCTAAAGGATTATGAACTGAATTTTTATGATTTTTTGCTGCAATTCTTGCCAAAATTTCAGATTTATTACCATATTTTTGGAAATATGTGTGAGCAAACCGACTAAAAACCTGAGGGAAGGAAACTTCGCTTTCTTCTGCTTGATAAGAAGCAGTCATCAAAGATTCAGTAACCCCTTTTGTATCTTTGCCTGTCATTTTTTCTACGCCAATAACGAGAGCAATTTTTGTATTTCCAGAATTTATAGCATTACGAGCGCCATGAATAGCTGCCGATCCTGATGCACAAGCATTCTCAAGCCGAGTAGAGGGTGTAAAGCGTAACTTGGGATCAATTTGTAAAGCTAGAGAAGAAGGAAAACCATCATTAACTAAACCACCGTTATAATGGCCCATCCAAATTCCATCAATCTCTGTGGGATCTACTCCTGCATGCTCAATTGCTTCTCTCGCTGATCTTACTATTAACTGTTCAAGATCATCTTTTAAGCGGCCAAATTCAGTATGACCCCAACCTACAATCCGTGCCCCCATAATTAGCTCCTCACTTTAGTTAATTATAATTTAAACTTTGGAAATTATTCATTTTTTTTAAAGAATGGTATTAAAAATATTATACATGCTAATAGAAAGAAAATGCTCCCAAACATGCTCCAAAAACTACCTATACTTGCAATACAAAATCCCAATGCAGATACAACAAAGAGTAACCAACCAATCAACTCTATTCTTCTATTTTTCATTACTATACATCTCCTCATCGGCATACGGAAACCACCAAAAATCCTGTGAGCTACTTTCAGGATCAATCATTATCATTTTAGTTTCTCTAAAAGTATCAATGCCCTCTGGCCCCAATTGCCGACCAATTCCACTCATTTTTGATCCTCCAAAAGGACCAGCGTCATTATCAAGCAAAGGTGCATTTACCCAAACCATTCCACCATCTAATTCCTCTGTTGCTCGAATACTTTCTTTTAAATCTCTTGTGTAAATATTTGCTCCCAAAGCATACTTAGAATTATTTGCTAATGTTAATGCTTCATCAAAATCTGAAACCTTACATATTGGTGCAACTGGGCCGAAACTTTCATTATTAAAGATATCCATTTCTGAATTACAATCAATCAAGACAGTAGCTTCAACAAACCAACCTTGATTAAATTCAGCCGGCCTTCCACCTCCAACTATAGCATTAGCTCCCTGGTTTGATGCGTTTGACAATAGGCTTTCATAACGGTCTCGCTCCTTTGACGAAACGAGAGGGCCCATATCTACCTTATCTAAGCCATTACCAATTCTAATTTTTTTTGTTTCTTCAACCAGAAGTTCAACAAATTGATCATGAATTTTTTCATGCACAAAAAATCTCTCAGCAGAAACACAAATTTGCCCACAATTCATGTAAGCAGAAAATGCTGCTGCCCTAGCCGCAATATCTAATGTAGCAGATGGCATAATGAGAAATGGATCATTGCCTGATGTTTCGATCAATGCTGGCTTCATTAAATCCCCACAAGAACGCGACACGGCACGACCAACTGGAATTGATCCTGTAAAAGCAACTCCATGTGTATCTGTGTGCTTCACCAAATAGTCTCCAACCGAGCCACTACCAGGCGCAACTTGAAACAATCCTTTTGGTAGATGATCAAAGGCTTGCGCAAATAACAAAGTTGTTAAGGTTGTGTATTCTGACGGCTTAACAATGCAAGCGTTACCACCTGCTAAAGCAGCTCCAGCTTCCCAGGCAAGTAATACTAAAGGAAAATTAAAGGGCATTATAAATGCAACTGTCCCAACGGGTTGCTTTATTGTGTAATGAAATTGTCCTGAAACAGCAGGGCCCATAACACGACCCATATCAGAACGACCAATCTCAGCTGAATATCTCAAAGAATGCACACACCAATCAACCTCATCTAGAGATTCTTTATAAGGTTTACCCATTTCGCGCGTGAGAGACTCCGCCAGTAAATGCTTCATAGTTTCAATTTTTGACGCAACTTCATGCATTTTGTGTGCACGATCTACTGCAGAATGGTCTTTCCACCAAATTTTTTGAACGGTATTACTGCGATCAATCATCATATCTATTTCAGAATTAGTAGTCTCTAAAACGCTTCCTAAGACAACTTCAGTAGCTGGATCGATTACCTTAAAACCTTCAATACTTTCACTTTTATGAAAATCACCATCAAAATAAAATCGATCACTCATATTTTTAAACTCTTTTAAAGTCTGCATTATCCTACCACTATCCTCTACAATATCTTTTGAAATTATTTAAATCTTTCAAAATACATAATGTTCAAATACATATCGTTTGCAATACAGGTTTTGTATTATTTGTTATAAATTATGAGAAGCAGTTAACATGAGTAAATTTGAAACAAAAATTCCACCCCCAATAGTCGCTTTAATAAGTGGATTAGTAATAAGCTCATCTTCGGCGTTCATAACACCTTTTGGTTTTTTTGGTCATAAATTCTTTGCGCTGATATTTTTAATTCTGTGCTTTACCCTACTAATTATGTCTATTAAAAAATTTCACCGCGAAGAAACTACTATTAATCCCTTGAAGCCAGAACAAGCGAGCAAACTACTTACCACTGGCACTTATGCATTTTCCCGAAATCCGATGTACCTAGGATTAACTGGTATATTAATTGGAATATTTTTGTTTTTAGGTTCCTGGTTTGGAATTGTAATAATACCAATCTTTGTCATTTACATAACCAAGTATCAAATAAAACCAGAAGAATACGCAATGAATAAAAAATTTGGTGGCCAATATCAATCTTATTGCAACAAAGTAAGAAGATGGATTTAATTTAAATATGTAAAGTACTTTTAGCCGAAAGAATTCACTTGGAACAATCTCGCCCTATAATTGCTGCGCTATACATGTGTGGCGTAATTTTTGCTTTCACAATTATGGCAATTTCTGGTCGCGCTATCAGCTTCCAATTGGATACTTTTGAAATAATGGCATATCGATCTCTTGTTGGCGTGCTTATCGTAGTAATAATTGGCTCAATTACTGGGCAAATGAAAAAACTTCGTTTTAAAAAAATGAAACTACATTTTTTTCGAAATTTAGGACACTTTATAGGCCAAAATTTATGGTTTTTTGCCTTAAGCTTAATACCTTTTGCTCAATTATTTGCATTTGAATTCTCTGTTCCAATCTGGGTTGCAATTTGTGCACCATTTTTTCTTTCTGAAAAACTAACCCCAGTAAGAATTGGGTCTGCTTTAGTTGGCTTTTGTGGTATCTTATTAGTAGCCAGGCCAGGAATGGAACCAATCTCTATTGGAATATTAGCTGCTGCCGGATGTTCAATAATGTTTGCATTCACGTCAATAACAACTAAATTATTAACTCGGACAGAAGGTATAATAGATATTTTGTTTTGGTTAACATTGATGCAACTAGTTTTTGGAATAATTTGTGCCGGATATGACAATAACTTTAAACTTCCAAACAGCTCAACTTTGCCATGGCTTGTTATCATCGGATGCTGTGGATTATTAGCGCATTACTGCTTAACAAAAGCGTTAACTTATGCACCAGCCACTATTGTAACACCAATGGATTTTGCTCGATTACCAATAATAGCTACCATAGGTATGCTCTTTTATAATGAACCCTTAAGTTTTCTTATAATTTTGGGAGCAATAATAATATTTCTAGCGAACTACATAAATATTAGAGCAGAAGCAAAACGAAAAACTAACGCCACCACTCACTAGGCTTAAGTCTTTTTCTTGGCTTATAAAAGTCTTCCCATAGGATGGCCAACTTTCGAAAGGATGAGGTTGCTAACCTCCTCCATAATTTATCAGTAAAAGTTAAGTATTCACGGTTAAAAGGACAAACCCTCATGCAAATTGCACAATCTGTTCTAATCTTTGCCCAGTAGCCAAAACACTTCTCACAATTAGCTGACCACTTTTTTACGCCCTTTATTGTGGAACTACTATCTTTTTTTAAATCAGGCTCCCCAAAAGGAAGAGCTTTTGGAGGGCAAGCAGATGCACACTTAGTGCAACTGTGGCAATATTCCTTGATGCCTAAGGCTTTTGGAATATCAATTTCCATTGGCAAAGAGGTGAAAATTTTGGAAAATCGTACTCTGGGACCAAATTCTGGTGTAATTACCATCTGATTTCGTCCGTACTCTCCTAATCCTGCCTTTATGGCATAGGGGATTACTAACGCTGTATCATTCATTGAAGCAATTGCTTCGTATCCAAGCCCCCTAATGTAAGCTGCCAATTGCATGCAGATTGCAGCTTCATGACTATATTCTCTACCTGAAGAGGCTCCTGCTAGGGCAGAAGGATATGTTTCCACTAAATCATAATCCATCGAATGAGCCATGACTATTACTTTATCACAACTCTTTGGCAAACTATTTTCGACAGCCTCAAATCTATTTGTATCAACCCGATGACTGTAGTGCCACCGAACATCAGTAGAAGTGATACCAACTAAATCAGCACCAAATAGCTTAGCAACATGTTTTATTTCTTTGGACTGCTCATTCAAATCTTCCACAATGATTTTATTTTTTGAAATTTCTGTATCGTTTTTTATATAAGACTGAAATCCTTCCCGAAGCCCTGACTTGGCACCTCTATTGGAAATTAAGTCAGACACCAACCAAGATGCATTTCGAAGCGCAAAATCTTTTTGGGTAAAACCATCAGCCCGTTTTGCAACAAAATCTGAACGATAACTGTTAAAAAATGCTTCTGTATCTTTTGACATAATACTTTCATCCCAAAAAGCACGGGTAAATATATCATTCATTTGATTAAACTGCTCAAATTCTTTTGTAATTTCAAAGCCTACAAGTTTGTCAGTTTCTGTCAAAATTAATACCTTTTAAATCTTTTTATTAATGTTCTTTATGCCTTAAGTTCTGCATCCCAATAAAGATAATCCATCCAACTATCGTGAAGATAATTAGGTGGAAACTTTCGACCTTGATTTCTTAAATATTCTGGATCAGGCTTTTTGGGTTGCTGTTTTAGGTTTAAACCAGCTTTTTTAAGACTTCTTGATCCTTTTTTCAGATTACATTTCTGGCATGATGCAACAACATTTTCCCAAGTGGTTTTTCCACCTTTAGATCTTGGAATTATATGATCGAAAGTCATTTCACCTTTCAAACCACAATATTGACATTTAAATTCGTCCCTCAAAAACAAATTAAATCTTGTGAATGCACTAGCACTATTTGGTTTGATATAATCCTTTAGCACTACTACTGAAGGTATTTTAATTTCGACAGACGGTGACCTCACAACATCTTCATATTCTGCTAAAATGGTCACACGGTTCGAAATACTGGCTTTTATCGAATCTTGCCAAGTCCAAAGTGATAGAGGGAAGTATGACAACGGCCTATAATCTGCATTTAAAACTAAAGCTGAATTTTTTACGATTGATCCATGAGCATTCGAAAGTATTTCGACATATCGTTCTGTCATGGAAACTCCTTAACCCCTGTCACATACAATCTATAAAAGCTCATAAAAAGATTTAACCCATATTATATATCGAAGAAAAGATGCATCAAGCGTAATATATATGATTGAATTATTCACTTGTTGAAATTCCCAACATATTATTCATAAATTGCAAAGCTGTACCTAGACCATCGGGTGAAATACCGTGCCCAACTCCCTTGGCAATATGTGTGTAAACAGTAAAACCATTCATGGTTAAATTATTAGCAGCATCAGCCATAGATTCAAATGGTACAACATCATCACCATCACCATGTGCAAGCAAAATTGGCATCTTTACTTTTAACTCATCCTCCAAGCTTTCAGGTTCTAACAATCGACCAGAAAAGCCAACAACACCTGCAAAAGGAAGTGCTCTTCTTGGAGCTAAGTGCAAACTCAACATCGTACCCTGGCTAAATCCTAGCAAAATTGTGTTTTGCTCATTGATACCTTCAATTTTCATAATTTCATCAATAAAAATATTCACAGTATCAATTGACTGTTCCATGATTAAACGAGAATCCACTTCACTAGAACCGTCAATCCAAGGGATAGGGAACCACTCAAAGCCTGAAGGATTCATTTGACACCTATGAGGAGCATCTGGGGCAACAAACATTGTGCTAGGCATATGTGGACCTAACGAGTCAGCAAGACCCAACAAATCCCCCCCATCGGCTCCATATCCATGAATTAAAATAACCAAAGAGTCACATTTTCCCGAAATTGGCATTTTCTTTCCATATTTTAAAACAGTCATCTTATTCCTTCACGCTCTTTAATGTAGCTATAATAAGACCATAGACCCCTTGCGGCGACCGACTTCCAAGGTGACCACTTAATAGCTATTTCTCTCATTTGTTTTTCGTTTGGTCGCTCTGGTAGATCATATAAGATTTTACAAGCTTCCTGAAGAGCCAAATCACCTGCTGGAAAGATATCCGCTCTCCCTAAAGAAAACATAAGATAAATCTCTGCAGTCCATCTTCCAATCCCCAGAACACAAGTTAATTTCTTTATTACCGTCTCAGAATCTACCTTTTCCAACCCTTTATAATCAATCTTGGCAGTAGCTAGAGCTTTTACATATTTAATCTTTTGCCTAGACAAGCCCATTTTTTTAAGATCTTCATCAGAACTTTCCATAATTAATTCTTCAGAACTAATCATTTTTTGCCCCATTCTTTTCAGTATCGCTTCTGCTGCTGCAACCGAGATTTGTTGGGACACTATAACCGAAACAAGATTCGAAAACCCAGGTTCGCGCAATCGCAATTTTAGAGGTCCTAAAGTCTTAAGTGCTTTCTTAAAAATCATATCATTTTGTGATATAGCTTCAACACCTTCTTCCAGACATAAATTAGATGAAATTATTCGTTCATGCATTCAGCAATTCCTCTAAACAATTTATGACTTCTTTTGTATTAGTATAAATTTGTCTTTCCATTCTATATGGCCTTTTTATCATAGCGACTTTAATACCAAGTGCTCGTGCAGCAATTAACTTTGCTTCACTTTGACTGCCACCTGAGTTCTTTACCAGCAACCAATCAACACCCAATTGCTTAAATAATTTTATCTCACTCTCTACTGAAAAAGGTGGGCGGCCAATGAGGTAGGTACCATTAGCAAAAGGAAATGCATGCCCTGGATCATCAATTTGCCTACATATTAATTTAATATTTTGACACGCTTTGAAATGCTTGGCACTTTCACGACCCGAAGCAACAAAAATAGTATCACCATCAGATAAATGTGATTTCAATTCATTTTCATCATTAATTTCAATCCAATTATCTGAAGCTAATTTTACCCATTCCGGTCTTTCAAATAAAAAGTATGGAATATTAAGTTTGCTACAAGCATTTTTAGCATTTTTACTAATAATTCTTGCAAATGGATGAGTAACATCGATAACGACTTCAATATTACTTTCACGAATAAACTTTTTTAATCCTTCGACTCCACCAAAACCACCAAATCGCATATTCCTAGATATCTTAACTGGTTCTTTAGTAACACCCGCTAGAGAAGAAATTAGAAAATATTCAGGGATATTATCAATAATCTGAGCTAATACTCTTGCTTCATGCGTTCCTGCTAACAACAAAATATTCAAAATGCCCTACCTACTATCTTACCTGCCCTGTCAATTATAACAACATCACAGATGATATTAGAATTCAAAAGTTGCTCATTAATTCTCGCTAAAGCTTTTTTGGCCACAATTTCAGCTAACTTTGGTCCACAAATCTCTAGCGCTTCTAGAGCAGTATTAACATTTTCAATCTCACCTAAGTTAAATTTTGCAGACCATTTATGTAAAATTTTGAAATCAACTTGAGACCTTTTTGAATGCAGATCTTTTGCTCCCTGAGCAAGCTTGGTAATCTTACCAATGCCGCCGCCTATGGTCAGCTTTTGAATGGGATGACGCCGCAAATATTTTAAAAGGCCACCTGAAAAATCACCCATATCTAACATAGCGTGATCAGGCAGTTTATATAATGACTGGACAACAGACTCAGATGTAGATCCCGTACATCCGGCAACATGAGAGGTTTTTGTTGCAACCGCCACGTCGATGCCTCGATGTATTGAAGCAATCCAAGCTGCACAACTAAATGGACGAACAATGCCTGTTGTCCCTAAAATTGATAGGCCATTCTCTATACCAAGCCTTGGATTCCAAGTTTTTTTCGCAATATTCTCTCCATCAGGAATTGATATAGTTACTTTTATATTTGGTAATTTATTAAAAAATTTTGCAGTCTCATTAATAATTTCGCTAATAAACTTTCTTGGCATCGGGTTGATCGCTGGATCACCAACAGGAATTGGTAATCCTGGCTTAGTAACAATTCCAACCCCGGGACCAGCACAAAACTTAATACCATTATCAGTTTCCTGAACTTTAACTTTTATCATTGATCCATGCGTTACATCAGGATCATCTCCAGCGTCTTTTATAATACCCACCTCAACACTATCTATTTTTTGCTCAAAAAAAGAGATACGAAACAATGGTTGTTCACCCTTTGGAAGAGTTATTGATACCACGTCAAGCTTTTCGCCTGACCATAGTGCATAAAGGCCTGCTTTTGTAGCAGCGGTAGCAC
>NYTF01000093.1 GCA_002683355.1 Paracoccaceae bacterium
TACTTTATGGTTACCCTGAAAGTCCGTTTGCACAACCTAAAAATATTTTTTTTGGTCATCTTCTAACTTCTGTTGTTGGGGTTATTTGTTTATATATAATACCTTTGCCTGAATATATTTTAATACCGCTTGCTGTAGGTTTGGGAGTTGGTTTAATGATTTTGTTTAATGTTACTCATCCACCAGCTGGTGGAAATCCAGCAATAATTATTAACATTGCATTCCGAAAAACATGGCCAAAGAAAACATTATTTTCAGATAAGCCCTTGGATCTTGCTGTTATAACATATTGTTTTTTAATCTCATCCAAGAAACTATTTTTAGTTAAAAGAGTGAGTGTCGCAAAGCTTGCTATTGTCGCAGCAATTACTGGTAGCGTTATATGCCATGCATAGTCTAAAATTTTACCCAAAAGGGACAGGTTTTCAAAACCCTCCGAAGTAAGTCCTCTAAGAGGAAACCATTGAAAATACGATCCACCAGCAAAAAGCACCAATAAAAGTATGGCAAAAAGAAAACCAGGGATTGCATAAGCAACAATAATAGCAGCTGAGGTTATTGTATCAAAACGACTACCATCTCTAACTGCTTTTCTCACCCCCAATGGGATCGAAATTAGATATGCAATTAATGTTGACCATAGACCTAAGGTTATCGAAACAGGCATTTTCTCTAATATGAGATCCAATACATCAATCGACCTAAAATAACTTTCACCAAAATCAAATTTTAGGTAATTCTTTAGCATTAAAAGGAATCTTTCATGACCAGGCCTGTCAAAACCGAATTGTTTTTCGAGGTCTTTAATGAAATCTTCTGGTAAGCCACGCGCACCTTCATATTTGCTATTTTCAGAAAAGCTTGGGCTATCAGCACCACCCGCAAAACGATCAGTTGCACTCCCCCCTTCTTCAATCTGACTAATGATTTGCTCAATTGGGCCACCAGGCACAAATTGAATTAACGCAAAGTTTATTAGCATTATTCCAAGAAGTGTTGGAACCATTAACAGCAGTCTTCTTACAATATAATCGGCCAATTAATAAACTTTCCTATAACGCACCCACAGATTTTAGGTAAGCTGCTTTGTCCTCATCATACCACCAAAAATCAGTCTCTCCGATTGAAAACGGTGGTAAGTTTTCTGGTCGCCCAAAAACGTTGAGGTAAGCAAGATTATGATTTGAATTGTGCCACTGTGGCACCCATATATGTAAAGATCGAAGAACTCGATCTAATGCTTTCACCGCGACATTCAAATCTTCCCTAGATTGGGCTTTTTCAATAGTCTGGATTAAAGCATCGACTGCTTTGTTAGATACTCCTGAAATGTTTGCTGAACCCTTTTTATCTGCTGTTTTGCTACCAAAACGTGACCGAAGTTCTAAACCTGGTGTTAGTGACATAACATATCTACGCGTTGTTATGTCAAAATCGAAGGATTTCTCTCTTTCTTTTGACTGCGCATTGTCAACTGAATCCAAATAGGCATTGATTCCTAAACGCTCTAGATTCTCAATATATGGATTTATTATCCTTTCAAATGATGGGCCATCATTTAAAAACCCAATACTTAAAATATCACCACTACTATTTACACGTTCACCATCCTTAAGGGTCCAACCAGCCTCTTCTAATAATTTTGCTGCTTGACGTAATACAGATCGATCCAATTGCTTTGGTTTAGACACCGCTGGAACAAATGCAGGTTTTGTAAAAACACTTGGGTCTAGGAATTCTTTTAATGGTTCTAATAAAATTAATTCTTCTTCGGTAGGTAAGCCCGATGCTTGCAAATACGAATTTTCCCAAAAGCTATCCGTACGCTTATAAATTCCATAAAATAGTGCTTCGTTAGACCACTCAAAATTAAACATCATCCCAATTGCTTCTCGTAATTTTGGATCCTGAAATTTTGATTTCCTCAAATTAATCCAAAACCCTTGTGTTCCTGAGGGATTTTGATCTGGTAATTGAGTTTTTATAACCCAACCCTTTTCTAAAGCTGGAAAATTATAAGATGTACCCCATACTTGACTGGAGTATTCTTCTCTAAAATTATAAGCACCACCTTTGAATGCCTCAAAAGCAGAAATATAATCGGCAAAGTACTCCATCTTTATTGTATTAAAATTGTCTCGCCCAATATTGATTGGCAAATCCTCTCCCCAATAATCAGCTCTTCGCTCATAAGTTATTGACAATCCTGGCTTTAAATCTTTCAAACCATAACGCCCAGAGCCTAAGGGAGGCTTTAAGGTGCTTTCAGAAAAATCATTATCAGTGTAGAATTTTTTAGAAAATATAGGTAGCCCTGCTGCTGCCTGAGGTAGCTCCCGGGTATTTGCTCCTTTCTTGAAAGAAAATTTAACACGATACTTTTCAAGCGCTTCAACCTTTTCAAAATCTGAGAACGTAACTTTGAAGGTAGGAACACCTTTTTCAAGTAAAGTATAAAAAGAAAACACTACATCATCAGCTGTTACAGAGGTGCCATCAGAAAATTTTGCATCAGGATTAATATTAAAAATAGCCCATTGCCTATTTTCAGGGTATTCTATTGTTTCTGCAAGCAACCCATACATTGAGTCTGGTTCATCAGCAGTCCCAGTCATTAAGCTTTCAAAAAACAATGTTGACCCTCTCGCAGAATTGCCTTTCAAAATATAAGGAGACAAGCTGTCAAATGTTCCAAAAGCCCAAGTTGAGAACTCTCCACCTTTTGGAGCTTTAGGGTTAACATAATCTAAATGTTTAAAATTTTCTGGATATTTTAAGTCTCCAAAGGTCGAAATTCCATGCGATTTAATAATTTCTTCACTTTTTAAATCAGACGATTTAATCAATAAAAGTATTGTTACGACAATCATAAACAACAACTTATTTATAGTGTAGAACCAGCTCTGTATATCACAAAAATTACTTGAATGGACTCTCATAATAACTCCTCTTTAACTACACTAGATAGTTTAGCGCTTAACTCGACAAGGTAAATGAAAATTCATTTATTATTATTATCTAATGTAAAAAAGTATTTCCTGTTAAACAAGATCATCAAATCAAAAATCCTTAATTAGCATTAGCTAAGTAAGCTATCAAATTCGCCCTATCAGATTCTTTTTTTAAGCCAGCAAAGCTCATTTTTGTCCCAGGCGCATATTTTTTTGGGTTTTTCAGGAAACCATTTAAAGCATTTGCATCCCAGACCCCGCCCATCTCAGCCAAAGTTCCGGAATATCCATACTCAGAAACAGCTGCTATTTGCCTTCCAACAACCTGATATAAATGTGGCCCTGTACCGTTAGCTCCATCTGCTAACTTATGACATGCTTTACATTTTGAAAAAACTTTTGATCCTTTATCTGGATTTGCAGATGCTAAAATTGTCTCAAAATCAACCTCTTCAACATTCTCTTCAACTATTTCTGTATCGTCCTCAATCACATAGGCAGCTTCACTATGGCCACCATGACTGTCACCACCAACATGATAAAGAGTTTCTGCTAACCATAATGCTAACAAAAAAACCAATAAAGAGCCACAAAAGGCTGCTGCCACTTTCGTAAGTGTCATCGTGTCAAACATTGAGTTTATGCCCCCTTTGAAACTATTGGCAAAAAAGAATTTTCATGTTGCTGTTCTAACGTCTTCCCAATAGGCGATGCAAGGTGTACAAACCGCGACTAAACGCCCTTAGACTAAAATGGACAAAATTTATGAATACTACTGAAAAAATTGCATTTCAAGGTGAACTTGGCGCTTATTCACACCAAGCATGTAATCAATTTGAGCCAAACATGGAGGCATTTCCTTGCAAAACTTTTGAAGATGCTATTGAGGAGGTTAGAAGTGGACGAGCAGATTTAGCAATGCTTCCTGTCGAAAATTCAACATATGGGCGAGTACCAGATATGCATCGTCTTTTGCCAGAATCAGGGCTAAACATTGTTGGAGAAGAATTTGTAAGAGTAAAAATTAACCTCCTGGCGATTCCGGGTACCAAACTAGAAAATATAAAAATTGCTAAAAGTCATGCGGTATTATTAGGTCAATGCCAAAATTTCTTACGAAAACATGATTTAGAAGCAGTCTCTTGGGGTGATACCGCTGGAGCAGCAATGCACATTTCTCAATTACAAGATCCAGCTGTTGCCGCTTTGGGAACTTCACTAGCAGGCGAAATTTATGGATTAGAAATCTTAAAATCAGAAATTGAAGATAATAAACATAATGCAACACGCTTTGTAATTATGTCTAAAGAACAAAAAGAACAATTTTCAATCAATGAAAAAATTAAAACATGTTTTGTTTTTCGAGTTCGAAATATTCCAGCAGCACTTTACAAAGCAATGGGAGGCTTCGCAACCAATGGTGTAAACATGGTTCGTTTAGAGAGTTATATGCTTGATGGTTCATTCACTTCAACACAGTTTTTTGCTGAAATTGAAGGCCACCCAGAGGACGCTAATGTAAAATTAGCTCTAGAAGAGCTTTCTTATTATAGCACTTACATAAAAATGCTTGGAAGTTTCACTTCTCACTCTTAAGAAATGACACATCCACCTAAACTAAGAATTTATTTTATTTCTCCCACTAGCCATTTTTTTATCAAAAAATGGGCGATTGAGCCTTTCCTGGCTGGGTAAATAGAATCACTACTTCCAGAAAAAACTTCCAACATATCTTCTCTACTAATCCAAATAGCGTGTTCAATTTCTTTTGGATCAACTGATATTTTGGTAGATGACGCCTCAGCAACGCATCCAATCATTAAGGATGAGGGAAAGGGCCAGGGCTGAGTAGTTAAATATTTTACATTTTTAACCTTGATGGCAGTTTCTTCGTAAACCTCTCGCATAACGGCTGCTTCTATAGTTTCTCCTGGCTCCATAAAACCAGCCAAACAAGAATACATTTTTTCAGGCCACCCATGACTTCGTCCCAGCAAAATATTGTTTCCATTTTTTACCAGCATTATTACAACTGGATCAGTTCTTGGAAAATGTTGGGTTTTACAGTGAGTACAACTCCGTTGCCATCCAGCGTTTGTTTTGATAGTTGACTGGCCACATTTTGGACAAAAAGAATTATTTTCATGCCAAGCGTGCATGCCACGGGCGATCACTGCCATCTCAGCTTCCTTTGCTGAGATTTTGGTCATAAACCCCCGAAGCTCTGCAAAATGAGATCTTTCTGGCATCTCAGGATGGTTGTATGTATTTTGATCAAAAAATGCCTTTGCCGCTTCCGTGTCATAGTTTAAAGGTGTCCATTGAGAAATATTTATTGAAAAAATAGGTATATTTTCATCCAAACCCAAAAATATTGATGAATCTTTAAAATTCGAAACCAGAGGGTGGCTTTTATTTACCCAGCACATTCTTTCACGAGTATCAGAAGTAACTGGCAGCTTTCCACGCCAGTAAATTAAATACCTTGATAATGGATCTTTTTTAAATTCATTTATTTTATGTAAATCAGAACGATTATTTCCAGACCTATCTAAAAAAGATTTCCCAAAAGTTACATATTTTTCTTTTACCATTTTTTTTCCATTTTTTTATCTCTGACAGAAGCCAATTAGAAAGGCAATTTAGATACCTTGAAAAATATAAAGCTTCGTATTAGATATTGCCCGAGAGGTTGGCGCGGGTGAACGCCTCGCCAACCCGGTCAGATCCGGAAGGAAGCAGCCGCAACGAGTATCGTTTGGGTCGTTGTCCAACCTCTCACTAAGAAATTTTTCTAGCAGTGTTAAAAAATTTCTTTGCGTGATACCTTGTTGCTCATTTATAATCTATATAGATTAAGCCAAAGGAATATAGAAAGTCCAAAAATGGTGGAAAAAAGTGAGCCCTACAAAGTACTAGCCAGAAAATATAGGCCAGAAACCTTTGCTGACTTACGTGGTCAAGATACTATGGTCAGAATCCTCAAAAATGCTTTTGTTGCAGATAGGATCGCACACTCTTTCATTTTAACAGGCATTCGTGGAACTGGTAAAACAACTACAGCAAGAATAATAGCAAAAGGTTTGAATTGCGTTGGGCCTGATGGATCAGGAAAACCCACGACAGATCCCTGTGGAAAGTGTGATCAATGCATCAGCATAATGGAAGGACGCCATGTTGATGTCATAGAAATGGACGCTGCTTCACAAACTGGAGTTGATGATATTAGAGAAATTATCGATTCAGTTCATTACAGCACTTCATCAGCTCGTTTCAAGATTTATATAATAGATGAAGTGCATATGCTGTCCACCAGCGCATTTAATGCCTTGCTGAAAACATTAGAAGAACCACCTTTGCACGTAAAATTTATATTTGCGACTACGGAGATCAGAAAAGTACCTGTAACAGTTTTATCAAGGTGCCAACGATTTGACCTAAAAAGAGTGGAGCCTGAAATACTTGTGGATCATCTAAGATTTATTGCAACAAAAGAACAGGCTAAAATATCAGACGCTGCGATATCAATTTTGGTAAGAGCTTCAGAAGGATCTGTACGCGATGCCATGTCTCTTATGGATCAGGCAATCTCAAATCATAGTGCAGAAACAACAGCAGAAGAAGTTCGAGAAATGATAGGTTTGGCTGATCGCTCAAGAGTATTAGATCTATTTTCATTAA